>JAYTHN010000210.1:0-1258 GCA_043732505.1 Methylotenera sp. | reverse complement strand
AAAAAACTAAAGAGAATCTTCATGCCAGATAACCTCAATGCCCAACTCTTGCTCTTTTGCCTGTAAGTCATGTGCAATACCAATACCAGGTACATATGCCAGCGTATCTTGCCAATAAATCAAAGGTAAGTTCACACGTTGCCAAGGCGGTATTTGCGCTTCTTGAAATAAATATTTAAGGGTGCGTGTTGGCCTGAGTGCATCGGGTTTAAATCGCTCAGCACCCTCTCTGTTAGTGATTCGCAGTTTATTGATGCCGAATTTAACTGCTAATCCAGTACCAACGATCTCCATAAAGATTAGCAGTCCACCATTTGGTAGTGTTAATTGTGCTTCACCATTCCAGGTTAAAACAAATTCTGTTTTATCTTGCTCGTTACATAAATAAACTCTTTTTTGAAAGCGCTTGAGTAATAGATATTTGGCTTGATCATGTAACTGCAGCTGAATGTTAATGCCAGCGTCTGGCTTTGCATTAAAGAGTTGCTGGATAATTTCTGTTAAATGATCCGAACTTGGCATCATTAAATTATTTTTTGAAAACCACCAGCGCAATAAGTTTTTAACACGTGAATTAGTGAGTCGATTCAATCCTTCTAAACAAATGCTATTTGCTTTTAATAGATGTTCTGCATCTATTACAGCCAAATTTTCGAGTAAATCATTGGCTTCCGCTAAGTGAGAAGCTGTTCTCGCAAGTGATGATTTGATACTTGGATGGCGCACTTCCAAAAGAGGCAGCACTTCATGCCGTAGAAAATTACGCTCATATTGCGTATTATGATTACTCTCATCTTCACACCATTGAATATGATGTAGCTCAGCATAATCCTCTAGAGCTTTACGGGGTACATCAAGTAAAGGTCGCATCAAGCGTATGCTAGCATTAGTGGCCGTCATTGATGCTAGGCCCTTAATACCTGAGCCTCTAAATAGTTGTAATAAAAGAGTTTCAGCTTGATCATCTTGATGATGTGCCGTAACGACATAGTCAGGCATAATTTTTGTAAGATTATCTGTGTTAAGGTTAGCATTAAATAATGCTTCATAGCGCAACTGTCTAGCCGCACCTTCAATCCCTAAATGAGAAATTTTTTCTATATTGACACGCGCAATTTGTAGCGGCACGTTAAGTAACTCACATTGTTGTGTACAAAAATCTGCCCAAGAATCTGCATTTTTACTCAAACCATGATGCACGTGCATGGCATATACTTTAAAAGGTAACGCTTGTTGTGCACTCACTTTTAGCAGCAAA
>JAYTHN010000209.1:0-1259 GCA_043732505.1 Methylotenera sp. | reverse complement strand
CGTTCCGCTTTTTCAACACGTTCCGCTTTTTCTTCGCGCTTTTCTAAACGCTCAGCTTTGTCTGCACGTTTGTCAGCGCGCTCAGCGGCATCTTCTGTCTTGTCCATTTTCTTATCAGACTTCTTGTCAACTTTTTCTGCACGCTCAGATTTAGTCAAACGCTTTTCAGCACGTTCAGCTTTTCGTGCCTCGACTTTATCTTGATTAGCTTCAAGACGACTAGTTGCATTGTTTAAACCTTTGCTGTCAGTGTCACGAGTGAGGTTCTTTTGTACACTCGTCGTTGACTGACTCAATGGTGTTTTAGCTACAGTTGGCGTACTTGTCGTCACTGTTGCAGTAGTTGAAGTGTTATCTGCAGCGTAACTTGCTCCGGCAAAGCTTAAGCACATCACCGCCACTGCTAATGAAATTTTAGTTTTGTTCATAGTTATATCCTCTTTTGACACTATTAATTATGGTTTAAATTCATCTTTATTTATTTAAGATGAGGTGAAACAAACATGACAATACTTTAGCAACCTGACATCTATCTGACAAAAGCTTAAGAACTTTTAATTAAACAAGTAGTTTTTAAAACTATTTCGTTCACTATTTACTTGCATGTTAAATGTTAAATTTAATTAGTCTTCATCGTCATCATCGTGGTGTTTATGCTTATGCTTATGTTTGTAATATCCTTCACCATGATGGTGCTCGTCGTCGTCATAGTATTCCGACCGATTAGATCTAGTTTCGTAGGAGGGCTCAGCAATGACTTTACCTATGCCTGCGCCGCCTGCGCCGCCAAGCCCAGCACCAACGACAGCACCTGTTCGACTATGGGTTACTTTACGTCCAACATAAGCACCACCTGCACCGCCTGCAGCGCCACCAATGACAGCACCTGCTTGACCCTCACCTTTAGTTGTTACTGCACCACCAACGCCACCACCTACCGCACCACCAATCACTTCACCATTTTTACCGCCTACTACCCCACCAAGAGCGGTCCCAAGGGCAGCACCTAAACCACCACCTAGAACAGTTTTAGCTGTACTGTCGTCCGCCATGGCGTGGCCAGACAGTAATAAGACTAATAATAAAGATACTTTAATTAATTTCATTTGATTCTCCTCACAAAAAAATTTCATTTTTAAGACATATTCAAGAGTAATTGATTCCTGTCGAGTCTATATAATTCTAATAAATGTAAAAATGATTAATTTATTAGAATTTTCCTTAATTCTGTATACATTTTAATTAATTTTTGCTGACAA
>JAYTHN010000208.1:0-1260 GCA_043732505.1 Methylotenera sp. | reverse complement strand
CTATTGCGGAAATCAAAGTCTGAGTCTAAACCAACGTTAGGCATGCTTGCTAATACTTCGGCAAATGAACGACGCTGCGGTCTTGTTAGAACTGCACGTAAGATTTCCCGATGCTCAGCTTCAGCACTTCGTCCATGAGAAGCTGCCAGTTGCTTCAGTGCAAAAGCAACGTCTTCATCTATATTACGTACGACAAAATTAGTAGACATTTTTACTCCATAATATACTACTATCGTCAATACATTAACATGTGTGATGCAATCATTGCAATCACTACCGCAATGAAATTGTGCTATAGCTAAAGTGGTCTAATAATTCATTAATCCAATAGCACAACGTCTTACGCTAAATCGATTGAACGCATCAATCTTTTCAAGCTCCAGCTTAAATGGTCTATTAAAGTAGACTTCAGCTCGTAACCAGTCAACCTCGGACAGCAGATCAATCTATTGTAGCGCGCTGTTCCATATTTTTCGTTCAGCATCCCAGCAATAACCACGTTCTTTTAATTTGTCTTTGTTATCGAACGGCGCATTAGTGCCCATACTTTGTATTCAGGAATGCGTGCTTTCTCAAGCAACATCTTCATTACCTTATCATCTATTATTTTACGGTGGTATGAAAATGAGGCTGATGCACGCACACGTCTAGCTAATCTTGAAGCGCTACTTAATTTGGCTAGTAAATATGAGGAAATCAGCCGAAACACCAGTCAAAGTGCCAGTGTGTCAGGGTTGATACTATGGCTAAACGAACAGGCTGAAGCGGAACAAGACCTACTTGCTTTGCCTGCCATAGAGCGGTGCAAATTATGACGCATCACCGCGCAAAAGGGCTTGAGTGGCCAGTCGTGATTCTGACTGATTTAGAGAAAAAAGTGAGGCTTTCTACCACCATCTCGAAGTCTGAGGTCAATGTGCAGCAACCATTACATGATCAATTCATTCGATTCTGGCCATCGCCATTTGGCAAAATGGAAAAGGTAACAAACGCAGATACTATAGATCAATCTGACATTGCAAAAACTTTTTATGCTGCTGCAGTTGACGAAGAAAAGCGACTGCTTTATGTAAGTATGGCGCTAGCTCGTGACTTGCTTATATTGACGCGCGGTGGCAAGGAGTCTGAAGTAATCTGAATCAAAACCATCGGTGCTGATTAGCTGCAAGGAGAAGATGTCGCTTTTGAGATAATGCTTCCAAGTGGAGAAGCCATCCCATATCAGGGGTGGATACTTGAGCCATTAGACGGTAATGAGAA
>JAYTHN010000207.1:0-1261 GCA_043732505.1 Methylotenera sp. | reverse complement strand
TTAGCTCTTGCACACCCTCTTCAGGTGCTTTGTAGCTTAGGTTACCCGCACTGATTTCTGAGGTAGCTTTTAGCATGCCATTGATAGGTCTAACAATGGCGTGTTTTAAAAAAATCCTAGAAAAAATCAATAACAATATCGCTAAAAGTAGGGGGATGATTAGCAAAATTGTCGAATTGCGCTTAGTCTCTTCAAGTCTTTTATTTAACACAATTTGTTGTTGATTGAGTAATTTTTCAGTACGTGCAAGAATCTCTTCGTAACGTTTAAATAGCCCAGTCTCTATGCCTGTATTAAGTGCATGTTTAATCGCATTTTTAGTAGCATCGTTATTAATGCCTTTATTTTGGTCAAATAAAGCTGAGGTTTCAAATACAAATTCTTGATAACTTGCATGAAGGTCATTGATTGCAGATTTTTCTGCAACCCCTTTTATAATTTTATTAAGTAGCGTGAAATGTTTTTCAACGGCAATTGTAAAGTTGTCATATTCTTCACGTGCGCCTAAATCTTCTAAAAAATAGGCATCAAACAACTCCTTCATTTGGCGATACAAATCACCGCGCGTTTGCTATACTTCTTGAACTAACGAATTAATTCGGTAAGATTCTTGGCTTGATTTTTCCCATAAATGAATACCAATTGCCCCTGCAGTAGCGGCTAATATAATGAGCAATATAAAAGCAAGCTCATGGATGAGTAGCAAATCTTTGAGAGATTTATTTTTCTTGATCATCAGTTTTGATTATTAGTCTGGTTCTAAATAGGGTTTGGTTTCTAGTAAAAACTAATTCTAAACACATAGACCAATTAAGTAAGGTTTTTACTCAAGTTTGAAAGGAATCGGTACTTTAATGCTGAAACTGCTGCCACGCAGGGCTTCAGGCGGTGCTGGGAAAGGCGCTGCTTTGTCCACCATCGCGAGCGCTTCTTTATCTAAAATATCGTAACCACTAGCTTTAAGAATTTTTTTAGATTTTAAGTTACCGTTACCATCGAGCAGTAATTCAACTACCACCTCGCCTTGCCAGCCCCGCATTTGAGCGATTCTTGGATAATTCTTGTATTTACCAATTGCGCTCCATAAAGTATTTCCGTAGCTATCACGCGCTGCGTTCATATCCACTTGACTAGGACCTGCAACTTTAGCTGGTGCTGGTATTGAAGGCGCTACAACTGCAGGTGAAGGTGGTGCTTCGGGTGCTGGAGCGACAGGAGGCGGCTCTGAAGGCAAAGCGCTTATTGGTGGTGCAGTATAAGG
>JAYTHN010000206.1:0-14027 GCA_043732505.1 Methylotenera sp. | reverse complement strand
CACGGGTAAGAGATATGTTTGAACAGGCTAAGAAAAGTTCACCTTGTATCATTTTCATCGATGAAATCGATGCAGTAGGTCGTAGTCGAGGATCTGGTACAGGCGGTGGTAACGATGAGCGTGAGCAAACTTTGAATCAATTGCTAGTTGAGATGGATGGATTTGAAGGTAGTTCTGGTGTGATTGTGATTGCTGCTACTAATAGAGCAGATGTGTTAGATAAAGCCTTGTTGCGTCCCGGTCGTTTTGACCGTCAAGTCATGGTGGCATTACCTGATATTAAAGGTCGTGAACAAATTTTGATGGTGCATATGCGTAAAGTGCCTATTGATGCAGATGTGAAAGCGGATATATTAGCCCGTGGTACACCTGGTTTTTCAGGCGCTGATTTAGCTAACTTAGTCAATGAAGCCGCGTTATTTGCTGCACGCCGTAATAAACGCACTGTAGACATGCAAGACTTTGAAGATGCAAAAGACAAAATCTACATGGGCCCTGAACGTAAATCTATGGTCATGCGTGAAGACGAGCGTCGTAACACTGCTTATCATGAATCTGGTCATGCGGTAGTTGCTAAATTGCTACCAAAAGCTGATCCAGTGCATAAAGTAACGATCATGCCACGTGGTTGGGCATTAGGTCTAACTTGGCAGTTGCCTGAATTTGATCGTATTAGTAATTACAAAGATAAAATGCTTGAAGAGATTTCGATTCTTTTTGGCGGCCGTATTTCTGAAGAAATATTCATGCATCAAATGTCAACAGGTGCTTCAAACGATTTTGAACGTGCAACCAAGCTAGCACGAGATATGGTGACGCGTTATGGTATGTCTGACGCTTTAGGCACGATGGTTTATACCGGTAGTGAGCAGGATTCATTCTTTGGTAATATGAGTTCTAAGACTGTTTCTGAAGCTACACAACAAAAAGTCGATGCGGAGATTCGTAGAATCTTAGATGAGCAATACGGTATTGCTCGTAAGCTGTTGGAAGATAATCGCGACAAGGTAGAAGCAATGATGGCTGCGCTCATGGAATTTGAAACGATTGATGCTGACCAAATTAATGACATCATGGCTGGTATTGCGGTACGCCCACCTAAGCCTACGCAAGGCAAAGCGAATCCACCACGTGATACTGGTGGGTCTACTGGTTCAGGCTTAACGCCAGTTCCACAACCTACGGCTAAAACTTAGACAGCTGATTGTTATAGAGTTTGTTATTAAAAGGGCTAGATTTCTAGCCCTTTTTTTATCAGCTATTTCTTGATGGTTGTGTTCCCATCTAGCTGCAATTCTCGATGTACTTTTATTGAGTATAATCATGCATGGAATTTATTTGCGGTAAATATCAACTTAATCTTAATCGCCCACATATCATGGGCATAGTGAATATAACGCCGGATTCTTTTTCTGATGGAGGTAAGTTTTCTTCTACCGATTTAGCCGTCGAACATGCATTAAAGTTAATCACAGAAGGTGCGGATATATTAGATATTGGTGGTGAATCTACCCGGCCAGGCGCAACCCCAGTGCATGTGGATGAAGAATTAGATCGCGTTATTCCAGTGATTGAAACATTGAGAAAAATAGTTAACATCCCACTTTCTATTGATACGTATAAACCCGAAGTCATGCGTGCTGCGATTATAGCAGGTGCTGATATCGTGAATGATGTTCGCGCTTTGCAAGAACATGGCGCAATAGAAGTTGTAGCTAACAGTAATGCTGGAGTGTGCTTAATGCATATGCAAGGTACTCCGCAAAATATGCAGCTTGATCCTATTTATTTGGATGTAGTTGAAGAGGTCAAACACTTTTTAATCGATAGACTAAATATGACATTAGCGTATGGCATCAATCATAACCGTATTTTGCTCGACCCAGGTTTTGGTTTTGGCAAACGTACTGCGCATAATATTGCACTTATTCAACAGCTAGATAAGTTGGTTGAAATTGGTCAGCCATTACTAGTAGGGCTTTCACGCAAAGCTATTTTAGGCTCAATTGTAGGTGGCAATGAGCAACAACGATTGCATGCAGGCATTGCTGCTTCTGTGGTATCGGCAATGAAAGGCGCTAAAATAATACGTGTACACGATGTAAAAGCGACAGTAGATGCGCTTAAAGTGGTGGTTGCAGTTACAACTGCAACAATATAATCATAAATAACATAAAAGTAGTAGATCAGGAGAGTTGAGGCATGGCTAAAAAGTATTTCGGCACGGATGGCATTCGCGGCAAAGTAGGAGATGCGCCCATTACGCCGGATTTTGTCATGCGTTTAGGTTATGCGGCAGGTCGCGTGCTCACTAGTATTGAAAGTAATTTAGCTAAAGGCGCACACCCTGCTGTTTTAATTGGTAAAGATACGCGCATCTCAGGCTACATGCTGGAATCTGCACTTGAGGCTGGTTTATCTGCTGCCGGGGTGGACGTTTTAATGACTGGCCCAATGCCAACGCCAGCAGTGGCATATTTGACACGTGCTTTACGCGCGCAGGCAGGCATTGTGATTTCTGCGTCTCATAATCCTTTTTACGATAATGGCATCAAGTTTTTTTCTAGCCTTGGGACTAAATTACCTGACGATATTGAATATGCTATTGAAGCAGAGCTTGATAAACCCATGCAAGTGATGGAGTCCGCCAGCCTAGGTAAAGTGAGCCGCGTTAAAGATGCGGCTGGTAGATATGTCGAGTTTTGTAAAAGTACATTTCCGAATACTTTAGATTTACGTGGTTTAAAAATAGTGCTCGATTGTGCACATGGAGCAACCTATCATGTTTCACCTCCAGTGTTCCATGAGTTAGGTGCTGAAATCATTGTGATTGGTAACCAACCCAATGGCATCAATATTAACGATCAAGTGGGTTCTACGCATCCTCAGACATTACAACGCGCAGTAATCGCCCATCAAGCCGATTTAGGCATTGCGTTCGATGGTGATGGCGACCGTTTGATGATGGTTGATAGTGCTGGGCAGTTACTTGATGGGGATCAGCTACTTTATATTATTGCAGTAGACCGTCAAGCAAATGGTCTGTTGCAAGGCGGCATTGCAGGTACATTAATGACTAATTTAGCGTTAGAACATAAATTAGCCGCAATGAATATTCCCTTTGCACGCGCAAATGTTGGTGATCGATACGTACTAGAGTTACTCAATCAAAATAACTGGCAATTAGGTGGTGAGAACTCTGGTCATATTTTGATCCTAGATAAACACAGCAGCGGGGATGGCATCATTGCTGCTTTGCAGGTATTACAAGCAGTGCTGCAGAGCAAAAAAACTTTAGCACAATTTAGGGCAGATCTAATGCTCTATCCACAACTACTAATTAACGTGAAAACTGCAAAGAAAATTGATTTAGAACATCACGATGAAATTCAGGCGTCGGTAAAAAATGCTGAGTTGGCACTTGCAGGCCGTGGGAGGGTATTATTAAGAGCCTCTGGCACTGAGCCTAAAATCCGTGTTATGGTTGAAGGTGAAAATCAATTACAGGTACAAGCTTTGGCAGAGAAAATTGCTGCCGTAGTCACGCAAGTGACAAGCTAACTCTTAAAATTAAAAGGGTCTTTTTAAAATATCGGATCACTAAATTTTCACTATACAGTCATCAATCATTCATATTGAAATGACAAGCTAGTTTCTTATTTAATTAAATAGGAGCTTGTTATGATATACAAAATGCGTTTATACCTCAATCGCATGCATCAGTTTGATAGTAAGGTTTGTGTGGCAGTGAACCATACTAGCCAATACAGGCTAATAAGTGATTGTTTTAGAGTAGCTAGCCGTCTTGGCGATGGTGTATTCTGGTACAGTTTGATGGTAGGCATACTATTGATTAAAGGTGCAGAAGGGTTGGTTCCAGTGTTGCACATGGCGTTTGCTGGCTTAGTCGGAACACTACTTTATAAATGGTTAAAAGGTAAAACCTTGCGACCAAGACCTTATGAAGTGCGTCAGGATATATGGTTAACTGGCACGCCATTAGATAAATTTAGTTTTCCGTCAGGTCATACTTTGCATGCTGTCGTGTTCGGTGCCGTAGCATTAAGCTATTATCCGCAATTATCAATCATTGTGATTCCATTTATAGTCATGGTTGCCTTATCACGGGTTGTACTAGGACTGCATTATCCTAGTGACGTATTGGCAGGCGCTTTAATTGGTACTGCGATTGCTGCATTATCATTTTTAGTAATTTAATTTCAGGGTCTTAGCTAGACAAGTACGGTCTCAAAGATCTATTTGAAGCAAGACTACTTTAACTAGATTTCTAAAGTACTTCAAAAGTTTTATCAAAATACTGAATTGGCAGTGGATGTTGAACATTTAAATGGTTTAAACATTGTTGTCGCCAAATCATCAATTCCTGCGCGTTAAATTTTTTAACTCAGGCTCGAACAAGGGCTTATTGCCACCTAAAACTGAGCCTATATCGGCTATGGCAGTTTGTGTTTTCGCGATGTAATATACAAAATTCTGGTGTACACGTTTATCGAGTAGATTTGCCAGGCTATAGATTACATTAGGCAATTTTACAAAGCGTAATACGCCATCCCAAAAAGCTAAACTTGCCAGAGCAACGCTAGTAATATGCTCTGAACACCTAAATTGTGGTGAGATAAATGTTGAAATTATCGCTCGGTGCTGACTAAGTAAACGCCGTGGTGATGTGTTCATCAGTGGTGCTAAATAAGCATCCATCGCCCACTCAGAAGCAATATGCGTCAACATTGTATTTTCCAACCACATCGCTTCATGTGCAGGAACAAAATGATTATGTGCAATGACATCAATATACAAATGACTGGCATAACCTATCGCTATAGCCAACTCTTGATCTGATTGTGCTGCCAACATTAGTTGATGTGCATTTTCCCATAAGTGTGTATGCCTATAACGATGGCTAACAATCGCAAGGTCAGGCAAGCACGCACCAGCCATCACTAACTCTGGAAATTTCTTAATGACTCGTTGTAAGGGAGGGTCTAGCAATGGCATGGCCCACAGCAATGATTGTGCAAAGTATAAGTGCGTCACTAATCCCCATGCGTTCGCATCTACAGAATATATGCAACATGGTAACCACCAATAATATTTTTTTAGAATTTTTGATAATGGCACAACACATAACTTCGCATCATGCCGTTATGTGATTATGACATTTTGATGATTCTTTGATGACAAAGTGAGATGCTAAATACGCTGAGGTATTGCGTAATAAAAATCCTCATCAAATTGTCATGTAGCTTAGTTATTGTTTATCCAAGTATCTGCTTAACTACATGTAATCAAGTAATTAGCTTGATGAATGTTAAATATAAAGGGCAACATGTTAAACCTATGAAAATTTTATTCATTTCAGATGTATATTTCCCACGTGTTAATGGCGTATCAACATCTATAAAAACTTTTGTACAGCAAATGCAGGGTTTAGGACATGAAGTACATTTAATTGCGCCAGATTACAACGTACTCACTACTGATGAAAGCTGGATTAAACGTATTCCAGCACGCAGTATTTATTTTGATCCAGAAGATAAATTAATGAAGTATGGTGAAGCAATCAAGTTATTACCTGCGCTAGAAAAAGAAAAATATGATCTTATTCATGTACATACACCTTTTTTTGCACATTATCTGGGTCTTAAGTTAGCCGGTCAGCTAAACATTCCATGTGTAGAAACATACCATACATTTTTTGAAGATTATTTACATAATTACCTACCTTGGGTTCCACAGATGTTGGCGCGCGGTATGGCGAGAATGATTTCTAAACGCCAGTGTAACAGCGTGGATGCCATTGTTGCACCGTCTAAACCAATGTTAGATGTACTTCATAGCTACGGCGTTAAAGTATCAGCAGAAGTAATCCCCACTGGTTTGCTAGAGAGTAGCTTTGATGAAGCAGATGGTGAAGCGTTTAGAATAAAATACGGTATAGCGTTAGATAGGCCGATGCTTCTATATGTAGGGCGAGTCGCCTTTGAAAAGAATATTGATTTCTTATTACGCATGGCTAAAGTATTGAGTGAAGAGCGACCTGACGTTTTACTCGTAATAACTGGTGAAGGTCCCGCAGAAGCGAGTTTGCATCAATTGGCTGAAACGCTGAATTTGGAAAAAAATGTAAAATTTATTGGCTATTTAGATCGTAATACTGAACTTAATGCCTGCTATCAATCTGCGGATGTTTTTGTGTTCGCCTCAAAAAGTGAAACACAAGGCCTCGTGATACTCGAAGCGATGGCCCAAGGCACAACAGTAGTAGCGATTGCTGAGCTCGGTACTGCTTCAATTTTAATTGAAGGCAAAGGTGCTCTCATTGCTACTGAAAACACGTTAGAGTTCGCGCAAAAAGTATTACAGTTGTTAATATACCCAGAGCAAAGATTTGAGCTGGGTAAACTTGCGAGGGCTTATGCTTTAGAAAAGTGGACAGCTAAATTACAAGCTGAGCGCATGCTTAAGTTTTATGGACAATTAATTAAACAGCATGAAACTGTGGTTATAAAGAAATTAGGTGTGGCTTAGCGGAAGGGCATTGAACTATTGTTTGAATCTATTTCTTTAATCGGCCAACGCCGGCAGTTAGCTAAAGACCAATATCTTATATAGTAATATATTCTACAATTATGTAGAATATATTCCATGAAACATTGGATATGCTTAATTATCAGTCTGCCAACTGAAAACGCGACAGTTAGGATGCGCGCTTGGCGCTCACTCAAAACCTGTGGTGCCGCCGTGTTGCGTGATGGCGTGTATGTGATGCCTGAGCACGAGTCTTGTCGTAACTCGCTAGAATTGATTGCAAGTGATGTCCGCTTAGGTGGTGGTACTGCGCTGGTTTTGCGTATCCAGGAGACTGGTGAGGCAAGTTTCACCGATATGTTTAATAGAAGCGATGATTACATCATCTTAATAGCAGACATAACAAAGGCGCGTGAGCATTTATTATCTGATAAGCAATTAGACATACTCAAACAGACTCGCAAACTCAGAAAAAAATTTACAGCCATAACCGATATTGATTTCTTTGCTGGTGAAGCACAGCGGCAAGTTGAAGCATCACTTTGCGAACTAGAAATGTTAACTGCTCGAGTACTTTCACCTGACGAGCCATATTCTGTCGATTGCTTAATTATCCCTCTATCCATTAGCCATTATAACTGCCGTATTTGGGCAACTCGGCGGCGCCCATGGGTTGATAGGCTAGCCTCTGCTTGGCTTATCAGACGTTTTATAGACAAAGACCCTCAGTTACTTTGGCTGGAGTCCGCAAATGACTGTCCAAGCGATGCAATAGGTTTCGACTTTGAGGGTGCGATATTTAGCCATATCAATGGCCGTGTCACATTTGAAGTGCTACTCGCAAGTTTTGGCCTTGAAACCCCAGCACTGAATCGAATAGGTGCATTGGTGCATTACCTAGACATTGGAGGCATACAACCAAAAGAAGCAAGCGGCATTGAGAGCGTACTTGCTGGACTGCGCGAAGCGATTACTGATGACGACCAGCTTTTAGCAACTGCAAGTATCGTGTTTGACGGGTTACTCGCTAACTTTCAAAAAGAAGACATGGGAAAATGAATCAACCCGATAAAAACATCGTATCACCACTCTCTCCAGTAAGCTTTAAGGAAGCTTTCGTTTATTGGTTAAAGCTCGGCTTCATCAGCTTTGGTGGTCCAGCAGGCCAAATATTTATCATGCATCATGATTTGGTTGAGAAAAAACGTTGGATATCAGAAAAGCGCTTTTTGCATGCGCTTAATTTTTGCATGGTATTACCGGGTCCAGAAGCGCAGCAATTAGCGACTTATATTGGTTGGCTCATGCATCGTACTTGGGGAGGCATTGTTGCAGGCGTGCTATTTGTATTACCTTCATTCTTCATTTTAACGGGATTGGCTTGGATATACATGGCTTATGGCTCTTTACCTGCCGTGGCTGGAGCACTTTATGGGATTAAACCTGCGGTAGTCGCGATTGTACTTTTTGCTGCTTACAGAATAGGCTCAAGGGCTCTAAAGAACCCTGTACTGTGGTCTATTGCAGCCTTGGCTTTTATTGCGATATTTGCGCTTAAGTTACCTTTCCCAATCATTATCTTAGCTGCAGGTTTGATTGGTCATTTTGGTGGACGTATTGTGCCGCAGTATTTTAAGGTAGGTGGCGGGCATGGTGCAGCAGATAAAGATTTTGGCCGCGCTTTTATTGATGATGACACACCAACGCCTGCACATGCTTATTTCAGTTGCGCAAAGATGGTACGCATTGCCGTAATTGGTTTGGCGATGTGGCTGTTAGCCATGATTGGTTTAGTGATGCAATACGGCTGGAATTCGGCCTTTACACAAATGGGTTGGTTTTTCACCAAAGCAGCATTGCTCACATTCGGTGGGGCTTATGCTGTTTTACCTTATGTTTATCAAGGGGCGGTAGAACATTATCACTGGCTCAATCCTACGCAGATGATTGATGGCTTAGCACTGGGTGAAACCACGCCCGGCCCATTGATTATGATAGTGACATTCGTTGGCTTTGTGGGCGGCTGGGTCACTCAAGTGTTTGGTCCTGATGCAATATTTGCTTCTGCTTTTGTCGCTGCCTCAATTGTGACGTTTTTTACATTTTTGCCCAGCTTTATATTTATTTTTATTGGCGGTCCTTTCATAGAAACTACCCATGACAATCTGAAATTTACTGCACCATTAAGTGCGATTACCGCGGCTGTGGTCGGTGTTATATTTAATTTGGCATTGTTCTTTGCTTATCATGTGTTTTGGCCTTTGGGTCTAAGTGGCCGAATCGATTGGTTTTCAATTGTACTTACTGCCATCGCTACAGTTGCAGTATTTCGCTTCAAGGTGAATGTAATTCCCGTCATCGTTGCCTGTGGTGGCCTTGGTATGTTGTTTAAATTAATGACTTAAATTGAGGGAATTAAATCATAATAACCCGTAGAGTTGCGCTATATCTTTCATCACAAGGCTGCCATTGCCGCTATAAATAAAGTCGAAGATAGGTTGGCATTAGCCCGTGAGACTGGTGATTTCTCCTTAGTTAAACATTACGAAAAAGAGCTAGCACTGAGTTTATCCAGTCATATTCTGTATACTATTTGCTGGACTAACTTATCAGCTAAAGCCAGTAGCCCAACTGGAACACTACTAAATGCGATTGAGAAAAATTTCAAGACATTTGATAAATTCAAAGCAGATGTGACCGCCGTAACGACCAGTGTTGAAGACGCTGGTTGAGGAATAGTACCAATTTTAGTATTGGACGTATGGGAGCATGCCTACTACCTTAAATATCAGAATCATAGTACCGCCTATCTGAATTCCTTGTTAGACATTATCAATTGGGATAACGTAGCAGAACGATTTAACGCAGCAATACAATAGTATGATTTCATGCTTAAGTTACGAAGCATTACCTACTTGATATCTATCTAATTTTGGTCAAGCACTCATTTAAAATAAATTTATAAACTAAATAGTCCACGACTGCGAGCTATTTGGTTTTATAACAGAGTTCAAATCTAAGATTATATGATTAAAATTAACCAAATTTACCGGTAATATAATCTTCAGTTTCGCGGCGGCTAGGGTTGGTAAAAATCTTATCAGTATCGTTAAACTCCATCAGTTCGCCCAGATACATATATGCGGTATAGTCTGAAACACGCGCAGCTTGTTGCATATTGTGCGTTACCATTACGATGGTGTAGTCTTTTTTCAGTTCATGTATCAGTTCTTCGATCCGTGAGGTAGAAATTGGGTCTAGTGCAGAGCAGGGTTCATCTAGCAATAGCACATTAGGCTTTACTGCAACACCTCGGGCAATACACAGCCGCTGTTGCTGGCCACCTGATAAGCCAGATCCGCTTTGATTAAGTTTATCTTTCACTTCATTCCAGAGCGCTGCTTTTTGCAGAGCCCATTCAACACGGTCATTCATCTCAGATTTCGATAAGCTCTCATATAGCTTTACACCGAAGGCAACGTTATCGTAAATAGACATTGGAAATGGTGTTGGCTTTTGAAATACCATACCCACTTTTGCGCGTAACAAGTTTAAGTCTTGATCTGATGAATGTATATCATTGCCATCTATCAGAATTTTCCCCTCAACTCTTAGTTTAGGGTAGAGCTCATACATTCTGTTAAAGGTGCGTAATAATGTTGATTTTCCACAGCCTGATGGACCAATAAACGCTGTGACCTTATTTGCTGGAATTTCAATATTGATGTTTTTTAGCGCATGAAATTTACCATAGTAAAAATTCATATTTTGCGCAGAAATTTTTGATGGAGTGGTATTAGTAAACATTGTTTAAGTAACCTTAGTTTTGAGTACTTTTATTAGTTTTGAGATTGACTTGGGCGGAAGATGGTTCGCGCTAAAATATTAAGAGTCAATACGAATAAGGTGATGAGCAATGCACCAGCCCATGCTAAGTGTTGCCAATCTTCATATGGACTCATTGCAAATTGGAAAATCACAACGGCTAAGCTGGCAATCGGTTTGCTCATGTCAGCACTCCAAAATTGGTTGTTTAACGCAGTAAATAACAGCGGTGCAGTTTCACCGCTAATTCTAGCTACTGCAAGCAATAGGCCAGTCATAATGCCGGTTCTAGCTGATCGATAGACAATATTAACAATCACTTTCCAATACGGCGCACCCAGTGCAGCAGCAGCTTCTCTTAATGTACTTGGTACTAATTGCATCATATTTTCTGTGGTTCTTACTACAACAGGAATGACTATCAGTGATAGTGCTAAAGCGCCTGCCCACCCTGAAAAATGCCCGACAGAATTCACTGCAACTTCATAAACAAACAATCCGATAACGATAGACGGTGCCGAAAGTAAAATATCATTAATGAATCGAGTCGTTGGCGCTAACCAGCCAGATTTCCCATATTCTGCTAGATAAGTTCCTGCTAATACACCAATAGGCGTGCCAATGAAAGTTGCGATTAATACCATATACAAGCTGCCGAAAATCGCATTTAAAAGTCCACCAGAACTGCCTGGTGGTGGCGTCATTTTAGTAAATAAATCTAAACCTAAATGACTTAAGCCTTGGCTAAATAAGGTCCATAATATCCAGACCAAAAAAGTGAGCGCGAAAAGTACTGCGAGCAGAGAAATGCTTAAAGTCACATTGTTAATAATTTTGCGCTTCAAATAGCGCTTATTGTTTAATTGGCTCATGACTGTTTTCCTTCGCGCATGGATAGGCGAATCAATAGAAGTTTAGCAATGGCTAAGACTACAAAGGTGATTACAAATAGCGTTAAGCCTAGAGTTATGAGGGATGAGGTATAAATATCGCCCACGGCTTCAGTAAATTCATTGGCTAAGGCAGACGATATCGTATTGCCTGGCATCATCAGTGAGGCTGATAATTCGTGTGCATTACCAATCACAAATGTTACCGCCATTGTCTCGCCCAGTGCACGGCCTAGCCCCAACATAATGCCGCCAACCACACCAGTTTTTGTATAGGGCAATACTACATTCCAAACGACTTCCCAAGTAGTTGCACCTAAGCCGTAAGCAGATTCTTTAAGCATGGTCGGGACGATTTCAAATACATCACGCATAACTGATGAGGTAAATGGAATCACCATAATCGCCAAAATAAAACCAGCGGTTAACATGCCGATACCCATAGGTGGACCTTGAAATACTTGCCCGATTACTGGCAATGCACCAAGGTTATCATTGATCCAAGGTTGAACATGGTCTGCAAATAAAGGGGCAAATACAAATAAGCCCCACATACCATAAATAATACTTGGAATGCCTGCTAGTAGTTCAATTGCAATACCGATAGGGCGTTTAAGCCATGTTGGGGAAAGCTCAGTGATAAAAATAGCAATACCAAAACTCACTGGTATACCAATCACCATTGCTATTAATGCTGTGATAAACGTACCGTAAATAGGTACTAATCCACCAAATTGAATCTCAACTGGGTTCCAAGCGTCACTTGTAAAAAAAGCTGGGCCAAACGTTTTTAGCGCTGGCAAGCTACCAACAAATAATGTGACGATAATGCCAAGCAATAAGATAAAAACCAAAAAAGCGAAAAACATTGTAGTGCCACGAAACAGCTTATCTAATCTAGCCCCCATGTTTTTACTTTGCATAATAAATGACATAGATGTTGATTCTCTAATTATTGTTGGTTCGTTTACAAGTGATGCAGGGGAAAGGTAAGCCTCTCCGCCTGCATTAGTCATTTCTATTTCAGATATTGACTACATATTTACTGCAATACTCTAATTTTTACTTAGTCCAAACTGCAGCGCCATCTTTGCTTTTCAGGTTGTTTTTCCAGCTAGTTTCAATCAATTTAACAACGCTTTCTGGCATAGGCACGTAATCTAATGCTTTAGCCATCAAGCTACCGTTGGTATAAGCCCAATCAAAAAACTTCAATACTTCTGCGCCATTTTCTGGTTTATCTTGAATTTTATGCATTAAGATAAAAGTAGCGCCTGAGATAGGCCATGTTGTTTTGCCTGGCTCGTTGGTTAGAATTTCGTAGAAACCAGGTGCGCTTTCCCATTTTGCATATTTAGCCGCAGATTGAAAGCTTTCAATACTTGGTTTAACGAACTCACCTTCGCTGTTTTGTAAAGTCACTGCAGGTAAATTATTTTGTTTAGCAAAAGCATATTCAACATAACCAATAGAACCTTTAATGCGCTGCGCATAAGAAGCTACGCCTTCATTACCCTTGCCACCCACACCAGTTGGCCAAGCCACAGAGGTATCAGCACCTACTTTACTACTCCACTCTTTGCTTACTTTAGTTAAGTAGTTAGCAAATACAAAAGTGGTACCAGAACCATCAGAGCGATGCACAACAGTAATTGCTAAATCTGGTAAAGCGAGGCTGGGATTCAAACTTTTAATCGCTGGATCATTCCATCTGGTAATTTTCTTTAGAAAAATATCGGCTAAGACTTCACCTGTCAAACGTAACTGACCATCTGCAATACCTGGAATATTAACCACTGGCACTACACCGCCTACAACAGCAGGAAACTGAATAAGACCTGCATTTTCAAGGGCTTCAGGAGTTAATGGTTTATCAGAAGCACCAAAATCAACCGTTTTATTGGTGATTTGTTTAATACCGCCACCTGAACCAATAGATTGGTAATTGAGTTTTACACCTGTTTTAACGTTGTAAGATTCAGCCCATTTTGCATAAATTGGGTATGGGAATGTAGCGCCTGCGCCAGTAATATCAACGGCAAATGCGCTTGTAGCGATGGTAAGACCAGCAACTAATAAAGTGGCCTTAAGACTAAAGCTAGATACTTGCATTAATTTCTCCTGTTTTCTTTGCATATATAATGTCCTGAAGACCTTAAGATTCTAACGCCCAATTATGACATTTGTGTGACAAATTTAGTGATTGGTCTAGTCAATATTGCTAGCATTGAAATGCCTTGATCAAGCTCACTAGGCATATTTATCAGACTTTAAAGTCATTTTAAAAAAAAAGGTCTCAATAGACCTTTTTAGGCGGCCATATTTAAGGTCTAAACATTTAATATAAACTTAAGTACATTTAAATTTATAAAAAAGTGCTGCCGAAATGATAACTAATGGCAGCGATTAATGCTGCTGATGGAATAATGAGTACCCATGCCCAAACGATACGCGAAGCTAATCCCCAGCGTACCGCTGATACGCGGCGTGATAGCCCTACACCTACAATTGCACCTGTAATAGTATGTGTGGTGGACACTGGAATGCCAAGCGATGTCGCGATAAATAAGGCGATAGCGCCTGAAGTTTGTGCACAAAAACCGCCAGAGGGTCGAATGCGCGTAATGCTCATACCATTGTGCGTACGATGCGCCAGCCGCCAAACAATGTACCTAAGCCCATCGCAATTTGACAAGAAATAACCACCCAAAATGGCACATGAAACTCACCTTGCAGGTAGCCATTGGCATAGAGCAATACCGC
>JAYTHN010000205.1:0-1267 GCA_043732505.1 Methylotenera sp. | reverse complement strand
AGGCTGCGCTTGCTGCCGCACGCATGGGGCAAAAAACCTTATTGCTTACGCACAATATTGAAACGCTAGGTCAAATGTCTTGCAACCCGAGTATCGGTGGTATCGGCAAAGGGCATCTTGTGAAAGAGATTGATGCGCTTGGCGGGGCCATGGCCGCTGCGACTGATGAAAGCGGTATTCAGTTTCGCATTTTAAACTCTAGCAAAGGTCCTGCGGTACGTGCAACTCGTGCACAAGCTGACCGTGTATTGTACAAAGCTGCGATTCGCCACAGGTTAGAAAATCAAGCGAACCTCTGGCTATTTCAACAAGCTGTCGATGACATTATTCTTGATGGCGACCGTGCTGCTGGTGTAGTAACTCAAATTGGCTTACGTTTTAAATCAAAAACTGTAGTACTTACCGCTGGTACGTTTTTAGGTGGCTTGGTGCATGTAGGTTTGCAAAATTACAGTGCTGGCCGTGCAGGCGATCCCCCCGCCATTTCATTGGCCGCTAGATTGCGAGAAATTGGCTTGCCAGCAGGTAGGTTAAAAACAGGCACACCACCACGTATTGATGGTCGTACCATTGATTACTCTGTGATGACTAAACAGCCAGGCGATAACCCTGTGCCAGTATTCTCATTTATGGGTAGCGTTGTACAACATCCTGCCCAAGTACCGTGCTGGATTACGCATACTAATTTACAAACGCATGACATTATTCGCAGCGGTTTAGATCGCTCACCAATGTATACCGGTGTAATTGAGGGCGTAGGCCCGCGTTATTGCCCAAGCGTGGAAGATAAAATCCATAGATTCGCCGACAAAGAAAGCCATCAAATCTTTTTAGAGCCTGAAGGCTTGACTACTAATGAAGTTTACCCGAACGGCATTTCAACCAGTTTGCCATTCGATATACAACTTACGCTGGTGCGCTCAGTAAAAGGTTTGGAAAACGCACATATTCTGCGGCCAGGCTATGCCATAGAATATGATTATTACGATCCACGTGGCTTAAAAAGCTCATTAGAAACTAAAACGGTGCGAGGTTTGTTCTTCGCAGGACAAATTAACGGTACAACGGGCTACGAAGAAGCCGCCGCGCAAGGTTTGTTGGCTGGTGCAAATGCAGCATTGCAAGTGCAAGGCAAAGAGCCTTGGTGTCCAGCGCGCGATGAAGCATATTTAGGCGTGTTGGTCGATGACCTGATTACACGTGGTGTGACTGAGCCCTACCGTATGTTCACGTCGCGTGCTGAGTATCGCCTGCAGTTGCGTGAAGA
>JAYTHN010000204.1:0-1275 GCA_043732505.1 Methylotenera sp. | reverse complement strand
ATATTTTTTGCTGGTCTTCAATACTCAAACGTGCGAATAGCGGTAACACTTCAATATGTTTTAATTTGGTAGAACGGCCTTGGTACTTTCTTAAATGTTCAGCGGTATCGCGAATCTCACGCTCGCCTGGCAAAAATACCAAAATATCGCCATCACCTTGACGTAACAGATCATCTGCTGCGTCTAAAATCGCCTCTTCAATCGCTTCTTCTTCGTCATCTTCTTCTAGCCAGCGCGCTTCAGTTTTAGCTTTACGGGGGATGCCCAAAAGGTTTTCAGGCATAAGGTCTGTATCGTCATCCATATCAAACTGAGCATTGTCAGCTTCTGCAACTTCTCTCGCTCTGAAGCCTGCTTTGCCAAGTGGACGATAACGAATTTCTACTGGATAAGTGCGGCCTGAAACCTCAATCACAGGGGCGCCGTTAAAGTGCCGTGAGAATCTATCTGCATCAATTGTTGCAGAGGTGACGATAATCTTTAAATCTGGACGTTTTGGTAATAGTTGCTTGAGATATCCGAGTAGAAAATCGATATTAAGACTACGCTCGTGCGCCTCATCAATAATGATGGTGTCATAAGCATTTAGAAATTTATCACCCTGCGTTTCTGCTAGCAATATACCGTCTGTCATCAGTTTGATGTAGCTTGATTCAGAAAGCTTATCGTTAAAACGTACCTTAAAACCGACCACTTCGCCTAGCGGGCTTTGCAGTTCTTGCGCGATACGTGACGCTACTGAGCGCGCTGCAATGCGCCTCGGTTGCGTATGACCAATCAAACCCGACACACCACGACCAAGTTCCAAGCATATTTTAGGAATTTGTGTGGTTTTACCAGAACCTGTTTCACCACAGATAATCACTACTTGATTTTTAGAAATTGCCACAGCAATCTCATTTTTCTTACCACTAACAGGCAGCTCTGGCGGATATTCGGGTTTAGGTAAATTGGCTAAACGAGCAGCGTATTTGGCTTGTGAGATACGTAGTTTCTGCAAAATCTCATTTAATAAACGCTGTGCGTTTGTTAAAGATTTCTCATCGGTTAACTTTTGTAAATTAGCGACATCTCTTAATTTGCGAATTAGCGCATATCTATCAGCAAGCATACAGCTTTGCAATGCATTTTGTATTTCGGCAGGCTTAGTTGAACTAGCAGAGTTAGGGGTTACGGGCATTTTTACGTTCATATAGTTATAATTTTAACATGCGTGTTTGATTGTCGTTAAATTACTAGGCCGATATTCTTCACCAAAATTAGCAACAAAAACTC
>JAYTHN010000203.1:0-4565 GCA_043732505.1 Methylotenera sp. | reverse complement strand
GTCTTACCCGTATTCTTTTTACCATGAGCCGTGACGGTTTAATTTCACCAGTATTTTCAGAAGTTAATCCAGATCGACAGACACCAACCAAAATAATTTTAGTGTGCGGATTAATAGTATCTACAGTGGCTGGCTTTATCCCACTGGGAGAGTTAGCAGAAACAGTGAATATTGGCACACTTGCCAGCTTTATCATGGTGTGTGTTGGTGTCATTGTGTTGCGCATACGTCAACCAAATTTAAAACGTCCATTTAAAAACCCATGGAATCCCTTAATTCCTGTGCTGGGTATTTTATCTTGCGGGGCATTAATGGGATTTTTACCAGTAACCACTTGGATTCGATTTGGTGTTTGGGTTTTGATCGGGATAGTAGTTTATTTCGCTTACTCAATGCACCACAGTAAATTGAAAACTTAACGTAAAATCTATTTGAGTAACAAAAAAGCTAGTCTAATGACTGGCTTTTTTATTTTGAAATCATATCAGCTTGTATTAACTCACAAGCTCATCGCTTAAAATCTTATAGTGACAATACCCACTGAACCACAGTAGTAATATCAGCCTCTTTAACTTGTGCACCCATTGCTGGCATGGCCATAGGGCCCCAAACACCACTGCCGCCCGCTTTAACTTTAGCAACTAAACGTGCCTCAGCACCTTTATCACCTTTGTATTTTGCAGCAACATCTTTGTATGCTGGGCCGATAACTTTTTTCTCAACACTGTGACAGGCTAAACAGCCACTTTTTTGTGCTAATGCTTCAGCCGCTTTCGCGTCAACTGCATTGGCTTGCGCTGCAACTAACATTGAACCAGCAGCAGCGATTGTTAATAATATTGTTTTCATGCTATCTCCTTGAATTGACGCTTAAATACTTATAATTTGGACTTTTTTGCGACTAGTATCATACCTGCAATTAAAATTTTAACAAGCCGGTTAAAAAATTATATAAAGAGTATAACCCTATTAAATCTGACTTAACAAGCAAGATAAATCGTCGATACTCCGAGGACAAGCAACGCCTTAGCATACCAAAGCGTTGACATCCATTAACTAATTCTTTACAAAAATTTTGGCAAACTTCCACAGATTTTAAGTTAATTGTAAGAATATGGGTTAGTTTCCAAAACCAGTTTAGTTGGCATCAAATATCAGTCTTAAATATCGGTTACCATATACTCCACTGCTAACACATGCGTATAACCAGGGTTAATCATGACAATATTTTCCATCGCATTAGCAGTTTCTACACAGATCATTTTGCGCCAGCCATCATCTCTAGGCATATCTATAATTTGATGTGCTTTTTTCTCCCATGGCGTCCATACCACAGTTGAACTACTGCCTTTTTTATTAATAATAATATTGCGACCTAGCAATTCATCATGAATAGTCACAGCGTTGCGCGTACCAACATAGACTCTGTCAAACTCTTGGTTAAATCGCACGGTACCATCTTGCGTGTCACGCCAATAATCCAGTAATTTATCAGCGTATTCAGAGTCTTCTAGGCCAGTAAGGCTTATTTTTTCAACATCGCCAATATTAAAATAAGTATGGAATGCTTCGCCCATAAAAAATGGCTGTCTACCACGATTAGTCGTCGCCAATCTAATAGACAAAGTTTCACCTATCTCAATAGTGAGCACCAAGGTGTAGGGGTAAGAAAGCTGACGCGCAGCATTTTCGGTATGTTTCATTTGCAGAATCACACGCGTATAACCATTGGTCATTTGGCCGACATCAATCACTGTAAATGGGGTCACGCGTGCAAAACCGTGCATACATAACGAACTATCCGTAGGATGTGCACCAAACCAAGGCCAGCACAATGGGATTCCTCCTCGAATAGATCGGCCTACTTCAAAGCGAGAACGATCTGACATCCATAACACTGGCTCTGCCGTATGATTAGGCTGCCAATGCATTATATGCCCACCTTGCAGTGATAGCTTAGCCCTAGCAAAACGGTTTTCAATTTCAATGAAATCCAAGCCATTTTCGTCTTTAATAAAGCGTACGTCATCTGCAGATTCTACAGGCGCTGCATCAAGTTTTTCTACCACATTAGTTTGTGTCATTTATTTTCTTTACTTAACTTTTAAATCTTGAATTTCCAAATTTTGAACCTTTAAACCTCAAAACTTTAAATGAGTAATGTCTTTGACATACCGTTGACTAATTAGTTATTTTTCAATTTGTGAAACATCACGCACTGCTCCACGAGCCGCACTGGTAGTCATTGCCGCATAAGCGCGCAGCGCAGGCGAAACAGCACGTACGCGATTCTGTGGTTTCCAAGCATCTTTACCTTTGGCATCCATTTTTGCACGGCGATGCGCCATTTCTTCATCACTAATCATTAGATGGATCGTACGGTTTGGAATATCGATTTCGATTGTGTCACCCTCTTCAACTAAGCCAATCGCACCGCCCTCAGCTGCTTCTGGTGAAGCATGACCAATACTTAAGCCAGATGTACCACCAGAAAACCTACCATCAGTAAGTAGAGCGCATACCTTGCCAAGGTCTTTAGATTTTAAATAGGAGGTTGGGTATAACATTTCCTGCATGCCAGGGCCACCGCGTGGACCTTCATAGCGTATAACTACAACGTCACCTGCAGCTACTTGGTCAGCCAAAATTGCCTCTACCGTAGCGTCTTGCGATTCAAACACGCGCGCGCATCCAGTAAATTTTAAAATACTGTCATCCACACCTGCAGTTTTTACAATACAACCGTCTAGCGCGATATTGCCATACAGCACTGCCAAACCGCCATCGAGAGAGTAAGCATGGGCTTTGTCACGAATACAACCTTCAGCACGGTCATCATCCAATGTTGGATAAAGCATGTTTTGACTGAAAGCAATCGTTGTAGAAATACCACCTGGCGCGGCGCGGAAGAATTTTTTGACATCTTCATCTTGCGTAACTTTAATGTCCCATTTATCCAATGCATCACCAAGTGTTGGACTGTGCACGGTAGGTGTGTCACGATAAATCACGCCTGCGCGGTCTAATTCACCCAAAATACCCATTACGCCGCCTGCGCGATGCACGTCTTCCATGTGATATTTGGCAGTAGCCGGCGCAACTTTGCTCAAACATGGTACTTTTCTTGATATTTTATCAATATCACTCATGGTGAAATCAATTTCCGCCTCATGGGCTGCCGCTAGTAAATGTAATACTGTATTTGTTGAACCCCCCATTGATACATCAAGTGCCATCGCATTTTCAAAGGCTTTGATATTTGCAATGTTGCGTGGCAATACACTGTAATCGTCTTGCTCGTAATGACGTTTGGCTAATTCAACAATTAAACGACCCGCTTTTAAGAATAATTCTTTGCGCGCGCCATGTGTGGCTAAAGTTGAGCCATTGCCTGGCAAACTAAGGCCAAGCGCCTCAGTTAAACAGTTCATGGAGTTTGCAGTAAACATGCCTGAACATGAACCACAGGTTGGGCAAGCTGAACGTTCGATTGCATCGGACTCAGCATCTGAAACTTTAGTGTCTGCACCAGCCACCATAGCATCCACTAAATCTAGCTTGTGTATTTTACCACCCCAGTTCACTTTACCGGCTTCCATTGGACCACCAGAAACAAACACCACGGGGATATTTAAACGTAATGCAGCCATCAACATGCCTGGTGTGATTTTATCGCAGTTTGAAATACACACTAAGGCATCTGCACAATGTGCGTTTACCATATACTCCACACTATCAGCAATCAAGTCACGCGAAGGCAAGCTATACAACATACCACCATGACCCATTGCGATGCCATCATCAACTGCAATCGTATTGAATTCTTTAGCCACCCCGCCTGCACGCTCAATTTCACGCGCAACTAATTGGCCTAAATCTTTTAAATGTACATGGCCTGGAACAAACTGGGTGAATGAGTTAGAAATAGCAATGATAGGCTTATCAAAATCGCCATCTTTCATGCCTGTGGCACGCCACAATGCGCGCGCTCCAGCCATATTGCGACCGTGAGTAGTAGTTCGTGAGCGATAAACTGGCATGGTTAAAATCCGTAGTTATGAGTATTGCAAATCAAAGGTATAATTTTAGACTAGCTAGCCATAACTAGCTAAAGAAATATAGGGTTAGCTCACTAATTAAAGTTAACTATTTTGACTTAATTAGCATTAATTCAAAATTTGCGGCTGAAATTGGCGCACTAAACAAAAAACCTTGCGCGATATTACAGCCGAAATCATAGATAAGTTTAGCCTGCGCTTGCGTTTCTACACCTTCGGCAATTAAAGTTTTGTCTAAGCTAATGGCCATTGCGATGATAGATTTCACTAGCAATGCATGATTTTCATCAGTCGTAATATCTACGATAAACGAGCGGTCAATTTTAATTTCACTCACAGAAAATTTATTAAGATAGCCTAATGCAGAGTAACCTGTACCAAAATCATCAATAGAGATTTTAATTCCCAATGCATTTAAAAAACGTAGCGTATTTTTAACCGCTACAGTTTCATGCAATAGTAGGCTTTCTGTAATTTCAAATTTAATCCATGCTGGATTACATTGTG
>JAYTHN010000202.1:0-4567 GCA_043732505.1 Methylotenera sp. | reverse complement strand
CGCCAAAGCCCATCAACAGCGAGCCTGCTAGCGTTGCCGCAACCAAACTATGTAATTTGTAGTTCATCAATAATCCCCTAATTAATTTAATTTGCATTAATGTTTTTCAACAAGGGGCATTTTGTTATTTTTATATGACATTTTGATGACAAAGAACCATTTAGTGGACAACTAGCAACGCTAAGTGGTATTTTTACAACAATAAAAAACCGCCTGTTAAGTCATATTAGCTCGGCGGTTTATGTAGGATTTTGAGTTATGTTTTTGAGTTAAATTTGCAAGGTGTAATTTGCTAATAGTGATGAAGTATTGCTGCTTAACTCAATAAAACTATGCTTCTGCACGCATGTGCGGGAATAAAATTACATCACGAATACTAGCGCTGTCAGTAATCATCATCACTAAACGGTCAATACCAATACCGCAACCACCAGTAGGTGGCATACCATATTCCAGTGCGCGAATAAAGTCAGCATCGTAATACATGGCTTCTGCATCACCTGCTTCTTTGGCTTTCATTTGTGCTTGAAAGCGCGCGGCTTGATCTTCAGCATCATTCAGCTCACTAAAGCCGTTGGCGATTTCACGACCTGTGACAAATAACTCAAAACGTTCAGTAATTTCTGGGTTAGCGTCCGACGCACGTGCTAATGGGGAAACTTCAACTGGGTAGTCAATGATATAGGTTGGCTCCCACAATTGGCTTTCAGCTGTTTCTTCAAAAAGCGCTAATTGCAATGCGCCCAAACCCACATGGTCAAATGGTTTTGTGCCATGTTTGAGTATTTCAGCACGCAAGAAAGTTTTGTCATTTAATTGTTTAAGCGTGTATTGCGGTGCATATTTTTGTATCGCCCCCACAATGGTCAAGCGATGAAATGGTTTACTCAAATCAAGCTCACGGCCTTGATATTCGAGCACAGCAGTGCCTCTTGCAGCGATTGCAGTAGCACGAATACAGTTTTCAGTGAAATCCATCAACCATTGGTAGTCAGTATATGCGGCATAAAATTCCATCATGGTAAATTCTGGATTATGGCGAACGCTCAAGCCTTCATTTCTAAAGTTACGATTAATTTCAAACACGCGCTCAAAACCACCTACTACTAAGCGCTTTAAATATAGCTCAGGCGCAATGCGCATAAACATTTGCATATCTAACGCATTATGATGTGTAATAAATGGCTTAGCCGATGCGCCTCCCGGAATCGGATGCAACATCGGCGTTTCAACTTCTAAGAATTCATTTTGAATCATAAAATTGCGAATGGCAGAAACTACTTTAGAGCGCGCAATAAAGGTCGCACGTGTTTCTTCACTAGTAATTAAATCCACATATCTTTGACGATATTTAACTTCTTGATCTTGTAGTCCGTGGAATTTTTCTGGCAACGGACGTAATGATTTTGTCAGTAAGCGTAACTCTGTCACATGAATAGATAACTCACCTGTACGCGTTTTAAATAAACGACCAGTGGCGCCTAAAAAGTCACCCATGTCCCAATGTTTAAAGCTTTCGTAGACTTCTTCACCGACTTCATCGCGCGCAATATAGAGTTGAATACGGCAGCTGGCATTTTCACCACTACCATCTTGAATAGTCGCAAAACTTGCTTTACCCATTACACGCTTTAACATCATGCGACCAGCTACAGTGGCTGAAATGACTTTTGGTTCTAAAGTTTCCTTATCCAGTTCACCGTAAGCAGTATGTAGCGCATCCGCTTTATGCAAAGGCTTAAAATCATTTGGAAAGGCAGTACCGCCATTAGCTTTAGATGCAGCACGAATCGCTTTTAATTTCTCGCGACGATCTGCAATCACATGGTTTTCATCTATTACCACTGTTTCATTATTTTGTTGATTGTCACTCATTTTTTGGTTATTGCTCACGCTTAAACTCCCTGCTTCAAACTAACTTGTATAAATGGGTCAAGGTCGCCATCTAGCACGCCTTGAGTATTGCCAATTTCAACATTGGTGCGCAAGTCTTTAATGCGGCCTTGATCTAGCACGTAGCTTCTAATTTGATGCCCCCAGCCGATATCTGTTTTGGCATCTTCTAACGCTTGCTTGTCGGCATTACGCTTATTTAGTTCTAGGTTATACAACGCACCTTTCAGCATATTCATGGCTTCTTCACGATTACGATGCTGGCTACGATCATTTTGGCACTGCACAACAACGTTTGTGGGTAAATGCGTAATACGCACGGCTGAATCTGTTTTATTAATATGCTGCCCGCCTGCGCCTGATGCTCGATAGGTGTCTACGCGCAAATCTGCGGGGTTGATGTCAATTTCAATAGAGTCATCGATTTCAGGGAAAATCTGCACACTGGCAAATGAAGTATGGCGTTTAGCATTCGAATCGAAAGGAGATTTCCTAACCAAGCGATGCACACCATTTTCAGTGCGCAACGTGCCGTAAGCGTAGTCACCTGTCACTTTGATAGAAGCACCTTTGATACCAGCCACATCGCCATCAGATAACTCCAGCACTTCTACCTTAAAGCCTTTGCGTTCGGTGTAGCGTAAATACATGCGCAACAACATATTGCACCAATCTTGGGCCTCGGTACCACCAGAGCCTGATTGAAACTCAATAAAGCAGTTTGCACTATCCAGTTCGCCTGAAAACATACGACGGAATTCCATTTCAGCGATTTTTGTTTCGATGGCTTGCGTATCAACATCTATGCTTAGTAGTGTGTCATCGTCCGCTTCTTCACGCGCCATTTCAAAAAGCTCTTGGCTGTCTTTTAAGCCATTCTCAAGATTTTGCAGATTATGCACCACCAATTCTAATGAGCGCTTTTCTTTACCTAATTCTTGTGCTTTTTTTGCGTTATCCCAAATTTTGGGATTTTCTAATAAGCCATTTACTTCTTCTAGTTTCTGGCTTTTACTCTCAAAGTCAAAGATACCCCCTGAGGGCTAAATGGCGGTCACTTAAATCAATTAAGCGATTGGCAATGCTGTTGAGTTGTTCTGCTTCCATAATGGCTTACTTAATACTAAAAAAGAACATTATACAGCAAAGGTCTACACGCTAAACTTAGCTGATATAAAGGCTTTTTGATTCAATGTTGCATTATTACCTCTGTATTAAGTGAATACAGCAAACATGATTTTTTGCGCAAATAACCAATTACAATCATTTTGAATCTGATTTTTTGAATTTATATTATTTTATTCTCGCAGATTTAACCTCAGACAGTTAAACTCGTTGGATAATAAAAATGTAATAAATTTGAAATAATTTAGAAACAAAAATGTAATGATTAAGGGGAGTTGAAAGATGGCAAATGGCGTTTTTAGTCGATTAATGACAGCAATTTCACCGCGCAACGATAATTACTTTGTGTTGTTCAATAATCTAGCTGAGAGCGCTGTTAAAGGTTCTAAAGTATTGGCAATGATGACGGCCGTTAATGACCCGAACAAATTCGAAGAGCATTTTGCAGAAATCAGAAGAATAGAGTCTCAGGCCGACGAATATACTAAACAAATTCTCCTTTCTTTACACAAAACATTTATTACGCCTTTTGATCGTCGTGAAATTCGCGAGCTAGCAATGGCTTTGGATGACATTATTGATTATATGGAAGATATTCCGCAAAGCTCTAAAATATATGGCCATAGTAATTTCACCCCAGAAATGGTGGCACTAGGACAGATTTTATTACGTGCTGCTGAAAAAGTACGCGATGCGGTGACTATGCTCTCAGACATGAAAAATGCTGAGCGTATTTTGCGCACTTGTGAAGAAATTAGTAGTATTGAAGGTGAAGCCGACCATGTGATGCGTGCTGGTATGCACCGCTTATTTGCTGAAGAGTCTGATGCGCGCACCATCATTCGATCTAAAAAACTTTACGACTTATTCGAAGAAGCGGTTGATAGCTGTGAAGATGTCGCAGATGTGATTCACGGCGTAGTGCTAGAACGAATTTAGGAGCACACACGATGGATCACGCAATTGTCATCATGGCGTTGCTGGTGTTGGTAGCCCTCATTTTTGATTTTATGAATGGCTTTCACGATGCGGCAAACTCTATCGCTCTCATGGTTTCAACACGACTACTTACACCACAAGCGGCAGTGGTTTGGGCGGCATTTTTCAACTTAATGGCTTTTTTATTTTTTGGTCTACACGTTGCGGATACCGTTGGTAAAGGCATTATTTCAAAAGAAATAATCGATAATGCTGTCATTTTTGGCGCACTTAGCGGCGCAATCTCGTGGAATCTCATTACTTGGTGGTTTGGCATTCCATCGTCGTCTTCACATGCTTTAGTTGGAGGCTTAGTGGGTGCGGGCGTTGCTAAAGCAGGTTGGGGCGCTATCGTAGCGCAAGGTCTTTTAAAAACCTCATTAGCCATTATTTTATCGCCGTTATTTGGGCTAATATTGGCATTAATATTATCAATAGTCGTGTTATGGTTGTATGAAAAATCCTCACCCTATCCCACCGAACGTCGTTTTAACAAACTACAATTTGTCTCGTCATCACTATACAGCTTAGGTCATGGTGGTAATGATGCCCAAAAAACTATGGGGATTAT
>JAYTHN010000201.1:0-4573 GCA_043732505.1 Methylotenera sp. | reverse complement strand
ATGTGTTGCTGGTGATTATTATTTTTTTAGTCGTCAGCGCAACCTTCTCTCGCACTAGTGAATTGCAAATCAATTTACCAACGGCAGAAGCAAATTCTCCGCAAGACAAGCCTTTAACTATTGAAGTTGGTGTTGATGCTACAGGCAAATATACCATTAACAATAAAGCATTAAGTGATAAATCAGTTGAAGCGATTGGTGCGGCATTACAAGCGGCAGCTACTGGTGGCAAAGAACCCACGATTATTATTAACGCGGACGCTAATACCACGCATCAGTCTGTGGTGAATGTAATGGAAGCTGCACGGATTGCGGGTTACACACATATTACATTTGCAACACAAGCTAAATCGGGCTCTTAATATCAATTCAATTCTCATTTTTTTTCGATATTGATCATGTCGAGCTCAGCAGCTAAAGAAGCAAGGCTAAAATCTAAAGCCAGCCATACTCCAAACTCAAAAATGTTGTATATCCGCTTATTTAGATATGCGTGGAAATATAGATCAATATTTTTGCTTGGGATATTGGCTTTAGTTGTATTATCGGCCACCAATACAGCCTTTCTAGCAACGATTAAGCAGGTGACTGATGAAGGTTTTGTTCATCAGTCATCAGATAAGGTTGCATATCTACCATACATGTTGTTCGGGTTAATGGCTATTCGTGCGCTGTCAGGCTTCATTTCTAATTTTGCTATGCGCTGGGTAGCTCGTAGAGTCGTTGAGGATCTCCGGTTGTGCGTGTTTCGTAAACTTATGCTATTGCCCATCAGTTACTTTGATGAGCAATCCGCTGGCATTATTGTTTCTAAATTAACCTATGACGTAGAGCAAATGGCTGGTGCTGCAACACGCTCAGCAATCGCATTAGTGAATGACTCATTAACTGCTATTGGTATTATTGGATACATGTTGTACTTGGATTGGCGCTTAACATTGATATTTGCTTTGGTTGCGCCGGCAATGGCTTTTTATTTAAGTCAAATGACACCTAAATTGCGTAGTGCTGGAAAATCTGTTCAAGAGTCTGTAGGAGAAATGACTAAAGTAGCCGAAGAAGCTATTTCTGGGCAACGGATTGTCAAAATTTTTGGAGCGCTTAGCTACGAAAACGAGCGTTTCGCCAAGATAGCGTCTAAAAATCGTCACATGCAGATTCGCTTAGCGCGCATGTCAGGTATTAATAGTATGGTAATCGAGCTGCTTGCCGCAGTATCTTTAGGTTTAGTTGTGTATTATGCAGTTGGCAGATTTAGTGCTGGTGAATTTGCGGCTTTCGTAGGTGCACTGCTGATGCTTATTGCGCCAATTAAGCATTTAACTGCAATGAACGAAGAAGTACAAGTAGCGCTAGCTGCTGCACAAAGCGTGTTTGGCGTGATTGATATTAAGCCTGAGTTAGATGAAGGTCGGAAAGTTTTGCCTCGTAGCAAAGGTGAAATTGAATTTAAGCACGTTGGGTTGATGTATAACAATTCAAAGCATCCTGCACTAAGTGATATCAGCTTTAATATTCAACCAGGCGAAAAACTTGCTCTAGTCGGTCGTTCTGGTGGGGGTAAAACTACATTAGTCAACTTGCTACCCAGATTTTATGAGTTGCAACAAGGCCAAGTGTTGATTGATGGCGTTGATATGCGTTCATTACCACTCGCTAATTTGCGTCAGCAGTTTTCACTAGTTAGCCAAGATGTCATTCTGTTCAATGACACGGTTTTTAATAATATCGCCTATGGCGTACTGCGTAATGCCACTGAAGAAGAAGTCATCAATGCAGCAAAAGCAGCGCATGCATGGGAATTTATCCAGCAACTGCCTAATGGTTTGCAAAACGAAATTGGTGATAGAGGCGTGCGATTATCAGGCGGTCAGCGTCAACGAATTGCGATTGCGCGTGCCATTTTGAAAAATGCACCTATTCTGTTGTTAGATGAAGCAACATCAGCGTTAGATACAGAGTCTGAGCAACATGTGCAGGCCGCATTGGATACTTTAATGCAAAATCGCACCAGCATTGTTATTGCACATCGCTTGAGTACCATTGAAAACGCAGATCGTATCATGGTGATGGAGCAAGGGAAAATCGTTGAAAGCGGCTCACATGAGACCTTGATTAAGCTGGATGGTCATTATGCTAAATTGTATCAAAAGCAATTTAGTTAGCACTCTCAATCACTATGGTTAACTGGCTACAAAAGCAGTGGGTTGCATATTCGCTGTGGCATCTATTGCTGATTCCATTTTCTTGGCTTTTCGGCGCAGTAACTTTTCTTAGAAAACTACTTTATAAAATAGCTTTTCTTAAAAGTGTGAGATTACCCGTTCCAGTGATTGTCGTTGGTAATATCAATGTCGGAGGCACAGGTAAGACGCCGCTCGTAATATGGCTTGCTGAACAGTTGCAGCTATCTGGTTATACGCCTGGAGTGATTAGCCGAGGTTATGGTGGTAATAATAAAGAAGTTCAAGCGGTATTTGTTAATAGTAATCCAGCTCAGGTGGGTGATGAACCTGTGTTAATTGCAAAGAGAATACGCTGCCCAGTATTTATTGGCGCTAATCGGATTGAAGCTGCTGAGGCTTTACTACTAAGGCATCCAGAATGTAATGTGATCATTAGTGATGATGGCCTGCAACACTATCGTTTGCAACGAGATGTTGAAATCGTAGTCTTTGATGCGGTGAAAGGCTTTGGCAATGGCGCGCTATTACCGGCTGGTCCTTTGCGTGAGTCAAAAGTCAGATTAAAAACGGTAGACGCTGTTGTGAGTAACGGTGAAGTTACAAACATTCAGGCGGGCTTGAAAGCAGATAACTTAAAAGTAATTCAAATGAATTTACAGTCTGGAAGATTCTATAATCTACTCGACAATCAACAGCAGTCTGATGCTAACGCATTTTCCAACCAAAAAGTCTTAGCCATTGCAGGCATAGGCAACCCAGAACGTTTTTTTCAGCAACTAAGAAAATTAGGATTAAGCTTTGATGCTCATAGTTATGGGGATCATCATGCGTTTCAATGGCAAGATTTCGAGTCGGTAGTTGCAGATATCGTGTTGATGACGGAAAAAGATGCCGTAAAGTGCCAAGCTTTTGCGCAGTCTAATTTTTGGGTGTTACCAGTGCATGCGGTAATAAATGATGATTTAATAGCAACTGTATTAAATAAATTGAACATGAGGAAATAAAATGGAAACAAAACTTTTACAAATTTTAGTCTGCCCTATTACAAAAGGTTCGCTTACTTATAATAAAGCTAGAAATGAGCTTGTTTCTAAATCAGCAAGATTAGCTTATCCCATTAAAGACGGCATACCTGTTATGTTGGAAGATGAAGCGCGCAAGCTAGCTGACGATGAAGAAGTTGCGTAGCTTGCAGGCGCTTTCACCAGAGTTTTATGTAGTAATACCTGCCCGCTATGCCAGCACAAGGTTGCCAGGCAAGCCATTGCTGGATATTGCTGGCAAACCTATGGTGGTCTGGGTGGCAGAGCGAGCAAAACAAAGTGGGGCTAAGCAAATTGTAGTGGCAACCGATGATGTTCGCATTGCAGAAGCGGCAATCCAATATGGTCATCAAGCAGTGCTGACGCGCGCAGACCATCAAAGTGGAACAGACCGCATAGCAGAAGTTGTTTTAAGGCAAGGCTGGCAAGATGATGCGATTGTTGTCAATGTGCAAGGAGATGAGCCTTTGATTGAAGCGTCATTGATTGTGAAAGTAGCAACTATTTTAGCTAATAATCAACAAGCTGTCATGGCAACAGCCTGTCATGCTATTCACACCAAAGCAGATTTTTTAAACCCAAATATTGTTAAAGTAGTATTAGATGCGCAAGGTTGCGCACTCTATTTTAGCCGAGCTCCGATTCCATATCCTAGGGATACATTTGATAGTAATACTGATTTGCCTGCCAATATTCCTGCTTACCGGCATATCGGTATCTATGCTTATCGCACTAAATTCTTAAAGCACTACGCTAATATTCGACCCGTAGCTATTGAACAGTATGAATGTTTAGAGCAACTCAGAGTGTTACATCAAGGCTATAAAATAGCTGTTGATATTATTGAAAATGCACCTGTAACTGGCGTAGATACTGAAGATGATCTTGCGTTGGTCCGTAAATTAATGCGCTAGAGAAGTACCTCTGAATTTTCTTTTGTGTCATCTGCCCTTCATTTTCTTCTCAGATTTATAATAAAAAGTCTCGATTGTCCTTGCAGTAGATAGCAAGGTTTGCTATAATCTTAAATCTCGACTTAAGATATGTCGAATCGGACGCGGGATGGAGCAGTCTGGCAGCTCGTCGGGCTCATAACCCGAAGGTCACAGGTTCAAATCCTGTTCCCGCAACCAGTTTAAACACAGCGATTTAAACTTTTTTAGTGTTTGATTTATTTTAAGCACGCAAGCTCTTTAACAAATTGAACGACTGATAAGTGTGGGTGTTTGTGGTTAAGACATTTTACTTAGACGCGACAAATGCTGTGCATCGCTTGCGATGCATCGAATGTTTTGTTGTATGGTTTAAGTAAAACTCAAGATAACAAATGCTTACACTTAAATT
>JAYTHN010000200.1:0-1285 GCA_043732505.1 Methylotenera sp. | reverse complement strand
ATTACGGGGATGGCAAAAGTCAAAACAGGGCGAATCCAGCTATTTATACTAAGCCCTGCACTAAACCAAATGACCATTTCAGAATCGCGATACCAGCGTGATAAAGTCATTAGGATAGATAAAAACAATGTGAGTGATAATAACAAGGGCAGGAACTTAACCATGTTAAAACTTAACAGAGTAGTAATGGCGTCATTGGGTAAAATGCCTTTTGCCGCAAGTTGGATTAAATATCCAGCACGCTGCGCAATCACAATCCCTACCAAGATGAGGAAAGCGCCAGTAGCAGTGGAGATAAGTTCTTGTAAAAGTGAGTGCCTAAAAAGCATATGATTTATTGAGACTATTTATTTACAACTATGAATTACGTGTAAAACACGAGATAATTTAATTAATAACAGAGAAAATATAAAATACAATGGAGTCTAGCATCATGAAATCAAGCATTATAGAATTTAGCATAAAAAACGGTAATCCGGAAAAACTGCTTAGTAATTGTGTCATTGTTGGTGTGTATGAATCTAACCAATTATCTGATGCTGCACTAGCAATTAACGCTGTTTCAGCGGGTTATATTGCAAATATTGTTAAACGTGGTGATATGGATGGAAAATTAGCCTCAACATTAATGTTGCATAACGTACCAGGAACTCTAAGTGAGCGAGTATTGTTAGTGGGGTTGGGTAAAGCCTCTGATTTTGCTGAAAAACAATATTGCCAAGCAGTGCGTGCTTCAACTAAGGCCGTTGCTGCCAGTGGTGCGACCGATGCGGCGACTTTTTTAGCCGGGTTGCCAATCAGTCAATTAAGCACACATCGTAAAGTGGCCTATTTGGCGGAGGCTACGTTAGATGTAAGTTACAAATTTGATGCCATTAAACGTAAAAAAGAAGATGGCAAGAAAGAGGATAATAAGAAAAATGAATCTAAAAAAAGTTTTGCTAAATTAGTTGTTTATGTGGCCGCTAGTGAAGTAAATGAAGCTGAATCTGGCTTGGCACATGGCAAAGCTTTGGCTGAAGGTGTGAGCTTGGCTAAAGATTTGGGTAATCTACCACCAAACGTTTGTACACCTACTTATTTAGCTGAAACAGCAGAGTCATTAGGTAAAAAATATGATTTTAAAGTAAAAGTATTAACGCGGGACGAGCTTGAAAAGTTAGGTATGGGTTCATTTTTAGGTGTGGCACAAGGTAGTGAAGAACCACCAAAATTTATTATTATGCAGTATTTAAAAGGTAAAAAAAGCCAAAAACCAGTGGTGCTAGTGGGTAAGGGTATTACG
>JAYTHN010000199.1:0-4602 GCA_043732505.1 Methylotenera sp. | reverse complement strand
ATACATTGAATGATGAATTATTAAAAATGCCAGAAAAACAACAACAGAAAAATATTGATGAATTATTAGGGCCTGTAGGCTTTATTGAGCGTAAAGGTAAAGTGGGCGTTCTTTTGATTCATGGTTTAACAGGTACACCTACCGAAATGAAACAGTTCGGTAAGATGATTGCCCGGCAAGGATTTACGGTGGCTTGTCCGGAGCTAGCTGGCCATTGTGCAACGATAGAAGCTTTAACTAGGACAAAATGGCTTGATTGGTATGAAGCAATAGATCACGCATTTGATGCTCTTAAAGAAGAATGTGAGCATGTATTTGTTGTAGGTTTGTGTATGGGCTCACTGATTGCACTAATGTTAGCAGCCAAAAAAGGGTCTGTAGTGGCAGGTGTGATTTTGCTTTCTACGACTTTTTTTTACGATGGTTGGAATGTACCAAAACTGAAGCAAAAGCTACTTTTGCCACTGGTGCTTTATACACCACTTAAATACTTTGTGCAGTGGGAAGAAACCGCACCCTATGGTATTAAAGACGAACGTGTCCGCGCGATGGTGCATGCGGTTTTAGAAAATCGTGATGTTCAAGCTGCAGATAAAGTGGGTTACTTTAAGATACCTGCAACAGTGATTTTAGAAAGCGTACGTCTCATTAAAGCCACCAAAAAAGTATTAGTGCATGTAACAGTGCCAACCTTGATTGTGCACTCTACTGAAGATGATATTGCCAGTATTAAAAATGCACATTTCACGCATGCCAATATCAAGTCAGATGTCATTGAAACCTTTTATGTAGATGATACTTATCATGTTTTAACGCTCGATAAACGTAAAGATGATGTGGCAAGACGCACTGCACGCTTTTGTAAAGAACAAGCGCAAAAACTTGCTTTTTTGCGTCTTTAAAAGCCTCTGCACAAATTTAAATAAAAGGATGAGCATTATGCTGCCACCATTACATAGTCTTGAAGAAATTGAACAAGTGTTAACAGATTTGATTGAAGATAAAATTGATATTGATAGATCAAGTGTAAAACCTGACAGTAATTTAAAAGAGTTGGGTTTGGATTCTTTGGATACATTCGACTTAATTTTTAGTGCAGAAGATTATTTCAAAATCAAAGTACCGAGTGATCAAATTAAGATTGAGACATTGGAAGATGTTGCTCAATTAATTCAGCGCTTAATTGCGACACAAAAGTAATTCTCATGTTTAGTCAGTCACATCATAATCGTGTTGTCATTACGGGATTAAGTACCGTATCACCACTCGGTAATAATCTCGCGGATTTATCTCAAGCGATATTTGGTGGAGTTTCAGGCATCAAACGCACTGCCGTGCCATTTATTGAGCAGTTAGATTGCAAAATCTCGGCTCAATCAAACTTTGACCCAGCTGACTATTTCACTAAGCATACTTATTCTATGCTTGATCGTGTAAGTCAGATGGCATTGCACGCTAGTATGGAAGCCATTAAAAATGCAAACTTAGATATTACAGATGATTTAAAACCCCGTATGGGAATTTATCTTGGCACTGGTATGGGTGGTGCACACTCATTTGAAGAAGGCTATATCAGGCTTTACCGAGAAGGTGCGAATCGACTTAAGCCGTTTACAGTGCTGATGAGTATGTATAACGCTGCCGCCTCGGCAATTGCATTGCAGCACCAAATTACTGGGCCTAGTCAAACATTTTCTACTGCTTGTTCATCGTCTGCGGTGGCGATAGGTGAAGCAACTCGGCTCATTCGTCATGGCTATGCAGAAGTTATGCTGGCTGGGGGTAGTGAGGCATTTTTAACCTTAGGTAGCATCAAAGCTTGGGAAGCGCTAAGAACACTTGCAGATGAAGATCTGAATGATATAGGCGCATCATGCAAGCCTTTTTCTGCAAATCGTACAGGTTTAGTATTAGGTGATGGTGCTGCTATGTTGGTATTAGAATCTTATGAGCATGCTAAAGCCCGTGGGGCAACTATTTATGCTGAGGTCTCTGGTTATGGCACAACGAATGACAGTAATCACATCACGCAGCCAACCGTTGCTGGACAAGCCTCTACGATGCAAGCAGCTCTTAACGATGCAAATTTATCAGCGACTGATATTCAATACATTAATGCGCATGGTACTGGTACGCAACTAAATGATATTACTGAAAGTAATGCAGTAAAAAAAGTATTTGGTGACCATGCTTACACACTCAGTATGAGTTCAACTAAATCGATGCATGGGCATTTAATGGGTTCTGCTGGCGCACTTGAAGCAGTGATTACAACATTAGCGCTATGTAATAAAATGCTACCACCCACGATTAATCTTGCTCAGCCAGATCCTGAGTGTGATTTAGATTATGTCGCTAATACTTCTAGATCTTTATCCATGTTTGATTATGCGATGTCAAATTCATTTGCATTTGGTGGCACTGGTGCAACATTAATTTTGAAAAAGGTACATTAATTATGCTGCTCACACTAAGCTATGATCAATCAGAATCATCGCGCTATGAATCACATTACACTTTCACCGCAGCGAAATATGATGAAGTCACTTGGCAGCGATTGTTACCTAATTCCTTAGAAGGTTATCGCTATCATCTGGCATTTGAGTTGGGCAGAGTTACTGGGTTTAAAACAGGCTATATTTCATTATCCAAAGCTGGGACAGTAGTTTGTATCGCCCCCATATTTTTGACTGATTATGCATTAGATACTACTGTGCAAGGTCCTATGAAATCGCTAACACAGCAATTGAGCAAGTGGTTACCAAATTTAATGACAGTGCGTTTACTATGTGTAGGTTCACCTGTCACAGATTCAGCACAATTAGGGTTTTTTAAAGACCTACCACTAGATGCTGAAATGATCAAAGCACTCACTGAAAAGTTGGACGAAGTGGCCGAGCGTGAAGGTGCAACGGTGATTGCTTTTAAAGATGTGATTGCAGCTGATACTCTGCAACTACAGCCATTATTAGCACCACATGGCTACGCAAGTGTAGAAAACATGCCTGTGGCTAAAAACTTAATTAACTTTAAGGATTTAGATGGTTATTTCGCGACATTAAGTTATAGCACACGCAAAAATTTGCGTCGCAAACTAAAAGCGTTAAATGAATTACGTGTAGAAGAGCACAACGGATTGCCTCCACATTTGGAAGAGATATATCAGCTTTATTTAAATTGTTATGAAAAAAGTGAGCTTAAATTTGAAAAACTTACCTTAGCATTTTTTGAATCATTGGCTGGGTTAATGCCGAATCAATGTCGATTTGTGCTCTATTACAAAGGCGATAAATTGATAGGCTTCAATTGTTTGTTACATGGCAACGGCGTACTCATGGATAAATATATAGGGATGGATTACGAGCACAGCAAGCAAGTAAATTTGTATAGCTTGAGCTGGTTATACAATATTCAAATGTGCATACGTGACAGCTTTCATACATTTCAAAGTGGACAGGCGGCTTACGATACAAAGCTAAGTTTAGGGGCATCATTAGAGCAAACACACATTTTGTTTAAACATCGCAATAGATTTGTAAATCCAATCCTAAAACTAGCATCACGAGTGCTGGCTTATGGAAATTTTGATACTGCGTTAAAAGAAGTGAAATCAATAGAATAACGATGCGTTTACCCTCAAAATTAAGCTTACATGTAGTCTGTCTGATCGCTTTATTACTTTTACTTGATACCTTCGCCCAAATCTTTTTTAAGATTGGTGTTACGCAACTAGGTGAATTTCCAACGGGGAGTTTTTCCAATATTCTTAATTACAGCGTCCAATTGGCACAAAATATTTTTGTAATTAGCGGGGTGGTTGCGCTTATTTTTGCGTTTTTTACATGGTTAATACTTATTTCTAAAGTAGATTTAAGTTTTGCACATCCTATGACTTCACTAGTCTATGCCACTATTCCGCTCAGTGCTTCATTAATGCTCAACGAGCCTTTACATTGGAACCAAATGATTGGAATTAGCATTATTGTGCTGGGCGTTTTTATTGTTTCTGATGAAGCTAGTTAGAATATTAAATCTTATAACTAACTTAGATGAAGGCATCACTTAAAAAGTGAACATAAAAAGCGAGCTTAGTTTACAAAAATAATGTGTAATAGCTTACTAACAGTGCACTGATAGATTAATATCGCTAATCTTTAGATCACTAATCATTAAGGCTCAGCATGCAAAATATCGTTGAAAATGTCTCTACTGTTTCTCATGTGATACAACTCGCTGTAGCGCCAGTATTTTTGTTAACTGGTATTGGTGCTATATTGTCTGTATTGGCTGGTCGCCTAGGTCGTGTTGTTGATAGGTTTAGATTTTTAACTGAGAAACACGATCAACACTCACCAATAATCGCACGGGAGTTAAGTATTTTAGCGCGGCGTGCGACTTGGGTGCATTGGGCGATTACTTTGTGTACGGTTTCGGCATTGTTTGTCGCTGTAGTTATCGGTGCTTTATTTGTTGGCTCTGAGGTTAATTTAGATCCATCTCACCTTGTTTCCCCTATGTTTATTCTGGCGATGTTAAGTTTGATTCTAGGTTTAATTTGTTTTTTGCGTGAAATTTATCTGTCAATTCATGCTTTTGAATTAC
>JAYTHN010000198.1:0-14217 GCA_043732505.1 Methylotenera sp. | reverse complement strand
AAACCTAATTTCGCTTAAATTATTTTATCGGCGTGCATCTACCTTCATCGGCGGTTAGAATAGACTTTTAGTAGTTAATCGAAAGTCTTTTTTTGTATCTCTCTCAACTTATCGCCGCTGATTCAGTGCATCAAGTGTTTTCTGGTCGTAACCTTACTTTGGCGTTGCCTGCGGCATTGTCTTTATTTCCTAATGCTACGCTTCAACAAAAAGGTGCAGCGGCAGATTTAAGTTATGGCACCTTGCGCTTTTATGGCGAGATTGATGCTTATCTTTCGCAACTTATGGAAAAGCCGCTGACGGATGAGCGTATTCATGCGTTGCTGTTAGTGGCAGTTTTTCAGTTACTGTATGATAAGGCTGATTCTTTTACAGTGGTTAATCAAGCTGTGCATGCAGTGAGTCAGCTTAAAAGGCCTGCACCTAAAGTCTGGGCTAAAGGTTTGGTTAACGGGATTTTACGTAATTTTTTGCGTCAAAAAGACCAATTGGCTAAACAGTTGAGTGTCAGTGAAGTTGCGACTTACTCTTACCCTCAGTGGTGGATTAATAAGCTAAAAATTCAGTATCCAGATCATTGGCAAAGTATCTTGCAAACAGGTAATCAACATCCACCGATGACTTTGCGGGTGAATATACTCAAAATCACTATGCAGGATTATCTGCAATTATTAGCGCGTCAAGATATAGAAGCAACGCAAATAGGCGTGCAGGCAGTTATTTTAACTAAACCGCAACCAGTAGAAAAAATACCAGGTTTTCTGGATGGGATTGTTTCTGTACAAGATTACGGTGCCCAGCTAGCTGCGCCTTTATTAGACTTACAACAAAGCATAAGCGTCTTAGATGCTTGTTGCGCGCCTGGTGGTAAAACTGGCCATATTCTTGAGTTATCAGACGTAGCAATGACTTCGCTTGATAGTGATAAAACGCGTTTACAGCGTGTACAGAGTAATTTAGACAGATTAGATTTGCAGGCAAATTTATTAGTAGGGGATGCTTCTTCTACCAGTTGGTGGAATGGTGAGCCTTTTGACCGAATTTTAGCAGATGTGCCATGCACAGCTTCTGGTATTGTTCGTCGTCATGTAGATATCAAATGGTTGCGCCGTGAGGCTGATGTTTCATCTTTTGTTACCCAACAAGCTAAAATTTTACCCAGTTTGTGGCAGATGTTAGCAAGGGGTGGTAAATTACTTTATGTTACATGTTCAGTTTTTTATGAAGAGAATCAAGGGCAAGTGGACAAATTTTTACAAAATAATTCGGATGCAATACAACTTCCTTTTCAATTATTGGCTGATGAGTTAATGGTGACGCAATTGCAGCCGAACGTGACACATATTAATGGCCAACTGATTCCATCTATCGCACATGACGGCTTCTTTTATGCATTATTGCAAAAAAATTAATCAATCTCTTTTCACTGCTTTTATTGCGTGCTTGTTGGCGATGTTTGCCAACGTTGCTATCGCCAATGGAAGTGGTTTGAGTATTGAAAATGCTGAGATAGAGCTGGCAGAAGATAGCTACGTGCTTAATGCTGATGTTGAGATTAAGTTTAGTGAAGAGATAGAGCAAGCCATTGTTAAGGGTTTTGTGCTCAATTTCATCATTGAGTTTCAACTAGTTCAACCGAGAAAGTATTGGTTTGATGATGAAATTGCAACGGTTACACGCCGTATCGCATTGAGCTACCACCCGCTTTCACGACAATATTTACTCACACGAGGCGATCAGCAAAAAACATTTGCTAGTCTAGATGATGCTGTAGATGCGCTATCAGACATTAGTGATTTTAAAGTATTTCAAAAATCAGATGTCGAAAAGGGAGTAGTTTATAACGCGACTTTGCTTATGCGTTTAGACCAAACCAAGTTACCAAAGGCTTTGCAAGTAGATGTGATTGGCTCAGATGATTGGAAAATGACCTCGCAACGCTTTGAGTGGTCACCCAACCTATTTAAATGAGAAAAATCGTTTAAATGAACCACTTCTGCAAATGAAATATATCGTATTCACCAGCGCTACACTAGGCGCAATTTTACTCTACTTACTTTCTAATGCTAGTGCTAATACCGCGGCTTCTGGCGAATATTACACTTTGCTAGTAGCACTGAATATTGCATTGGCAGTCTTTCTGATTGTACTGATTGGTGTACAGCTTTTCGGGTTATATCGCAAAATCCGTGCGCGCGTAGTAGGTAGTCGCTTTACTTTAAGATTACTTGCTACTTTTGTATTGATGGCCATTATTCCAGGTTTAATCGTATATCTGGTATCAGTCAATTTTCTAACGCGGTCAATTGAATCTTGGTTTAACGTTAAAGTAGAAGCAGCGTTAGAAGGCGGGCTTAATCTAGGCCGTACTGCACTCGATATTATGTTGGCTGATGTTAAGGAAAAAGGCGAAAGTATGGCGACTAGTTTGGCTTTTCAGCCAGCGAACACGCATTTTTCTATGCTGAATGATTTGCGCGAAAAAAGTGGTATTCAGGAAGCAGCGTTACTAACAGTACAAGGTAGAATTTTAGCAGTCTCTAGCAGTGATTCAACCAGTTTTTTACCTGAGCTACCTAGCGTGGCGCAACTCAGACAAGCACGACAACGTATTTATAGCAGTATTGAGCCGATTGGCAAAAAAGGGCTTTATTTACGCGTGTTGGCACCAGTCAATGTGCAAGATTTAACGGGTGAAGTACGTATTTTACAATTATTACAACCTGTACCAAAATCACTCGCGACTACGGCTGAAGCGGTACAGGATGTCTATCAGGATTATCAGCAGCTTTCTTACAGTCGTACTTCACTAAGAGAGGTTTTTGCGCTTACATTAACGTTAGTCATGATGTTGGCGATGCTCACTGCAGTAGCGATTGCTTTTGTATTGAGTCGCAGATTATCTGCACCACTAACTGTGTTGGCGGAAGGTACTAAGGCGATTGCCAGCGGTGATTACAGCACCATGTTACCTGCTCATGGTAAGGATGAGCTAGGCGTATTAGTACAGTCTTTTAATAGCATGACGCAGCAGCTAGGCGATGCTACTAAGGCTGCAGATAGAAATCGTGCGCGGGTTGAAGCTGCACGGGGATATTTAGAGACGATACTGGCACATTTGTCGTCGGGCGTATTGGCGCTAAATGAGCGGGGAGAGTTGCGTACATTCAACCAAGCTGCTTCTAATATTTTGGGTATTAATTTAGAGAGCTACGTTGGGTTAACCTTAGATAAAATTACTGTTAAACAAACGCGATTAGAAAGTTTTTTGAACGCGATTGCTGCACATACAGAACAAGATGACGTACAAGCGACCACACAAAAAGATGAAATACAAACTCAAATCGAGTTAGCGAGTGCTCAAGGCAAGCAGATTTTAACTTTACGTGGCACGCGTTTGCCAGATGGTGGATATGTAGCAGTGTTTGATGATGCAACCACGATGATACAAGCCCAGCGTGATGCGGCTTGGGGAGAAGTCGCAAGAAGACTAGCGCACGAAATTAAAAATCCACTCACGCCAATACAGCTATCGGCCGAGCGTATGGCACATAAATTACACAGCAAATTAGATGATGCCGATGCAGAGATGCTTAAACGTTCTACTCAAACAATTGTGAATCAAGTCCACGCCATGAAAACAATGGTCAATGAATTTAGTGAATATGCGCGCTCACCTACACCACAATTAGAACGTTTGGATTTAAACAAACTAATTAGTGACGTGGTATCACTGTATGATTTACTTGGCACTCAAACAAATGGTTCTAAAATTAAACTTGATTTAGAAAAGCGAGATTGCAGCATTAAAGGTGACGGGACTATGCTGCGCCAAGTGTTACATAATCTATTACAGAATGCTCAAGATGCCCTTACAACCCATGCTGCCCCCAAGATTATAGTGAAAACTGAAGTAGTCAACGACATGTTAGTATTATCATTAGAAGATAATGGAGCAGGTTTTCCTACTGAGATGATGCTACACGCTTTTGAGCCATATATGACGACTAAGTCACATGGTACTGGCTTGGGTTTAGCCATCGTTAAAAAGATTATTGAAGAACATAAAGGTAGTATTAAAATTGAAAATATAACGGGCGATAACTTAAATATAAAAGCATCAGATTTAGAAAAATCAGGCGCAGTTGTAACCATTAGTATTCCACTTTTAAAATAAATAAATAAATCCTCCTAACAATGATGGCTTAATATTAAGAAAATAGACGGTATGGCATCAAAACATATATTAGTGGTAGATGATGAAATCGGCATTCGTGAACTATTGCGCGATATTTTACAAGATGAAGGTTATAGCGTTCAATTAGCTGAAAATGCTGCTGCTGCGAGGGCTGCTCGTTTACATGAGCGGCCAGATGTTGTATTGCTAGATATTTGGATGCCGGATTGTGACGGTATCAGTTTGCTTAAAGAGTGGGCGAATAATGCATTATTGACCATGCCAGTAGTGATGATGTCTGGCCATGGCACGATTGATACCGCGGTCGAAGCGACACGAATCGGTGCTTTTGACTTTTTAGAAAAACCAATCGCCCTACAAAAGCTCTTAAAAACTGTAGGGGCAGCCTTAAAGCATGGTGAGCAATTACCAAAGTCTGAGATGACATTAGTGAATTTAGGTAAAAGCCCTATTGTGGTGGCGCTAAAAGATCGCTTAGATAAAATTGCTGGCAGCTCTAGTATTAGCCCTGGGCCAGTATTATTAATAGGACCCAAAGGTTGTGGTGCAGAACTATGCGCGCGTTATTTACAAAGTCAAAATACACCTTGGCTACAACTCACAGAGTTTGGGCAATTAGCAAGTGCACCCTTAGATATTTTGGAAACCATCCGTGATGGTGTGCTATATATCACTGAGATTGCCGACCTAAGCAAAACTAAGCAAAAAGGCTTGTTGTTACTGATTACAAAATCAGATAAATACAACGTGCGCGTGGTGTGTAGCACTAGCGAGAATTTGCCAAAACTGCAGGCAGAAGGCTTGTTTGATCATAACTTATTACAAGCGTTATCTGCATTGTCGCTGCGGGTTCCTGCTTTAGATGAGCATAAAGAAGACATTCCTGATTTAGCCGTTGCGATTGCTAATTTGCAGTTAGAGCTAGCTGGTATTGAATATCGTGAGTTTGATATTGCCGCTTTAAATGGTTTGCGTAATGCAAATTGGCCTGGTGATTTGGCACAGTTAGATGCTGTGATTCGCAATTTAATACAAACGAGTCTGGGTGAAAAAATCATGCTAGATGATGTGAATCGCATCATGCATCAATTCGACGATGCTTCTTTTGATAATACTCAGCAAGGCAATTCCAATCAAAAGCAGGGGAGTGTTTTGCAAAGCGCTACAGCTCAATGGCATTCAGAAAACGCGTATTTAGGTTCAAGCACAAATGCACTCAATTGCCAGCATCCACATAACGGTCAGGTACTACAGTTAGATATTAAGTTAAACCAACCATTGCGCGAGGCACGTGACGATTTTGAGCGGCTTTATTTTGCACACCACTTAAAAGATGTAACCAATAATATGAGTAAACTTGCTGAGATTTCAGGATTAGAGCGTACGCATTTATACCGTAAACTCAAACAGCTAGGCATTAAGATTAAAGGTTGATATTGGTTTTTTGTAATCTAAGCCAGCTCTAAAACCACTGGCGTATGGTCTGAGGGACGTTCTAGCTTACGTGGCAATTTATCAATATATGCGGCTGTGCAACTATTTTTAAGCGTATCACTCACCAAAATATGGTCGATACGCATTCCAAGATTGCGCCCAAATCCCATCATACGGTAATCCCACCAACTAAAGCTTTTTTCAGCTTGATCAAATAGTCTAAAACTATCATGGAGGCCCAAAGCGATTATTTTTTGAAAGGCTTGTCGTTCACGAGGACTGACTAATATTTGGCCTACCCAAGCAGCAGGATCATGGCAATCGCGGTCTTCTGGTGCAATATTGTAGTCTCCAAGCAAGACCAATTTAGGATACTTACTCAGCTCTGACTCTAGCCAATTAGTTAACGCTGTTAGCCAACGCATTTTATATTGGTATTTATCTGAATCTACTGCCTGTCCATTGACAATGTATACACATACCACGCGGATGCCATTGATTGTGGCGCTGATGACCCGTTTTTGTTCAATGTCAGAGTCATCAACACTATGCGAACCAGCAATGCCATAGGTAACATCTGTCATTTCATGGCGACTTAAAATTGCCACACCATTGTAGGTTTTTTGCCCAACATGCACCGCGATATAACCTGCTTCTTTCAACGCTATATATGGAAACTTGCTATCTTCCTGCTTTGTTTCTTGCAAACATAGAACATCAGGTTGGTGATCGCGTAGCCAATTTAATACGTGCGGTAATCTCACTGTGAGGGAGTTTACGTTCCATGAAGCAAATTTCAATATCTATCTCTCATTATTTTCTCTCACCCGAACAACGACAACTGCAGTTAATCCTTTTATCGTCTTATTTTCTTACTCTCGATTTGAGAGCGGTAATATTTGTAGTCTTAATTCATACCATTATGGCGGAGCAGTGCGTCAATATTAGGCTCGCGACCACGAAACGCAGTAAACGACTCCAACGCTGGGCGTGAACCACCTTTTGCTAAAATCTCTTCCCAGTAGCGTTTACCGGTCTCCGCTGATAGCATGCCATCTTCTTCAAACATGCTGTAAGCATCGGCTGAAAGCACTTCTGCCCATTTGTAGCTGTAGTAACCAGCTGCATAGCCACCTGAAAAAATATGCGTGAAATTATTTGGAAAGCGATTCCATTTTGGTGGGCGTACAACTGCTACTTCATCACGTATCGACTCGATTAAATCTAAAGATGTTGCAGAACCATTCGGGTCAAACTCACCATGCAGGCGAATATCGAATAATGAGAATTCAATTTGGCGCATCGTTTGCATGCCCGCTTGAAAGTTTTTAGCAGCTACCATTTTGTCAAATAGGGCGCGAGGTAATTGCTCGCCAGTATCAACGTGAGCAGTCATATTACGCAATACTTCCCATTCCCAGCAGAAATTTTCCATGAACTGACTTGGTAACTCAACAGCATCCCATTCAACACCTTTAATACCAGAAACACCATAATCATCCACTTGCGTGAGCATGTGATGTAAGCCATGACCAAATTCATGGAACATGGTATTTACTTCATCATGCGTAAATAATGCTGGTTTTCCACCTACTGGCGCTGAAAAATTGCAGGTTAAAAATGCAACTGGGGTTGTCAGCTTACCATCTACTTTACGACGAGTAATTGCTTCGTCCATCCAGGCGCCACCACGCTTGTTGTTGCGCGCATATAAGTCTAAATAAAATTGACCGATTAAGTCTCCAGCATGATCTTTAATATCATAAAAACTGGCTGACTCATGCCAAACAGAAGCATGCGATTGATTAACGCGCACACCAAAAATGGTTTCTACCACTTTGAATAAACCCGCTAATACTTTACTCTCAGGGAAGTATTGTTTTACTTCCAAATCAGAAAAAGCATATTTTTCTTCGCGCAATTTTTCTGAGACATAGGCAACATCCCATGCTTGCATATCATGAATGCCAAGCTTAGCTGCATATTCTTCAAGCTCTTGCTTGTCTCTAAGCGCGTAGGGTTTAGCTTTTTCAGCTAAATCGTACAGAAAATCATTCACTTGTTTGGCTGACTCGGCCATTTTTGTGGCCACTGAAAGTTCTGCATAGTTGGCGAAACCAAGTAAATTGGCCGCTTCAAGTTTTAATTTTAAAATTTGTGAAATAAGCGGTGTGTTATCCCACTTAGGATTGCTAAATTCAGAAGCGCGTGTTGCATAAGCTCGGTAAAGTGTAGCGCGTAATTCGCGATTATCGCCATATTGCAATACAGGTAAATAAGATGGAATGTGTAATGTAAATTTCCAGCCAGCTTTATTATCTACTTTTGCAGCTTCCGCTGCAGCTTGAAGCACGTCTTCTGGAATACCCGTTAAAGTGGCACTATCTTCAATATAAAGCGCGTAATCATTAGTATTATCTAAAACATTTTCTTCAAATTTTGCAGAAAGTTTAGATAATTCTTCTTGAATAGCCTTATGATGTGCTTTTTGTTCAGCGGGTAACTCTGCCCCACCTAAGCGAAAGTCGCGTAGTTCATTTTCAATAATTTTTTTCTGCGATATGCTCAAGGCATCAAATTTATTGCTTGCCCGTAATTCACGATATTTAGCATACAAGCGCTCATCTTGCCCCAAATCCGCATATAGATCAGTGAGTTTAGAGAGATTATCGTTGTAGGCCTCACGTAGTTCAGGACTGTTTACTACGCCATTCATGTGGCCAACTTGCGACCAAGCACGCCCCATATTTTCTTCCATATCTTCTAGCTTGGCGACAAAGTTATCCCAACTTACTTCATCTTTGCTATTAACAAGTTTTTCAATTGTCGCTCTAGCGTCGTTAATTAAGTATTCAATGGCTGGTGAAACGTGTTCAGCTTTAACTTCCTCAAATTTAGGCAAGCCTGAAAAATGTAAAAGGGGATTATTTTCTAGCGTATTAGTAGTCAAAATAATAAATCTTTCTTGTTGATTGATTAAACCCAAAAAAGCTTAATTGATAAGTCTAAGAGTTAGTGGGTAGCGATAAGTTTCGCCCTTACTAGTTGAGATGGCGGCAATAATACATAAAACAATATTGGCAAGCCAAATAATCCCCATGAATACAAAACCAATCAAAATCAATGCTAAAACGCCGGCAATAAATTGGGCAATCAGTACGGTAATTTGGAAATTTAAAGCTTCTTTAGCTTGATTTGAAATGTATTCACTATCATCTTTTTTAAGTACCCAAACAATGAGGGCTGGAATAAATGAAAAAACAGTACCGCCTAAATGTGTCACTGTTGCGATATTTCTATCATCATTGCTAGGTGTCGTGATTAAATCTGTAGACATAGTGATTCCTTAATTGTGGAGATAATATTCAAATATCATTATATTTAGCGACTAGCTGTTCAATTTTTTCAATGTCAGTAAGCCCTAAAACTTTACGTGCGTTAGCATTAAGCTTGCTCATCTCACTTTGTAATATTTTTTGTTTCACGCTCAGTATGTGTGATGGATGCATAGACAGCTGTCGTAAGCCCATGCCAATCAATAATTTAGTAAGTTTCGCGTCACCTGCCATTTCACCACACAATGAAACAGATTTACCTAACTTTTCACCTGCTTTAATGGTCATTAATATTAACTTTAAGACCGATGGGTGCAGTGGATTATACAAATGCGCAACAGTGTCATCGGTGCGGTCAATCGCTAGAGTGTATTGAATCAAGTCGTTAGTGCCTATAGATAAAAAGTCTAACTCTTGCGCAAATGCTTCTGCATTAATCGCAGCTGCAGGTACCTCTATCATTCCGCCTAATGCAATATTTTCATTAAATGGAATATTTTGTTTGCGTAAGCTTAGTTTTGCTCGTTCGAGCATTAGTTTGGTTTGTCGTAATTCCGCTAATATAGAAAGCATCGGAATTAATATTTTAATATTTCCATAATGCGACGCACGTAATAAAGCTCTTAATTGTGTATGGAAAATTTGAGGCTCTGATAAACATAAACGAATAGCACGCAAGCCCAGCGCAGGGTTTGCGCACGTTACCACAGTATCGGGGTTCATTTGTTTATCGGCACCTAGATCCAAGGTACGAATCGTGACTTCAGCACCTTTCATATCTTCAGCGACTGTTTTATAGGCAATATACTGCTCTTCTTCATCGGGCATTTCACGCCGATTCATGAATAGAAATTCGGTACGATATAGGCCAATACCTGTTGCGCCTGCGGCTTTCACTTTAGCGACATCTTCAGGCACTTCAATATTGGCGAATAATTCAATGCTAGCGCCGTCTAGCGTCACAGCTTTAGTTAGCTTGATACGCTGTAGCTTTTGTTGCTCAATCTCCCATTGATCTTGGCGTAGTTTATATTCAGTTAAAATACTTTTGTCTGGATTAACGATCACTACACCCTGACTGCCATCTACAATAATCAGCTCACCATCATTAATCAAATCACGCGCTTTTTGTAGTGCAACAATCGACGGAATATTTAGGCTGCGTGCCAAAATGGCAGTATGTGAGGTCACACCACCTACATCGGTAATAAACGCAGCAAATTGATGCTGCTTGAACTGAATCGCATCGGCAGGTGAAATGTCATGGGCTACTAAAATAATTTTACGTTCAAAATGCTGGGCGCTAGTTTGTTGATCAGTTGTTAATTGGCTCGGGTGACCAAGCAATACTTTGATTACACGTTCAACTACTTGAACCACATCCTGCTTGCGTTCACGCAGATATTCATCTTCAATTTGTTCAAATTGATTAACAATTTCATCCATTTGAAGCTTAATTGCCCATTCGGCATTGCATTGCTCATTTTTAATAATATCTTTGGGAATTTCAGATAAAGATTTATCTGCCAACATCATCAAATGAGTGCCGATAAAAGCCCCCAATTCAGCTGGGGAATTGTTACGTAAACTACTATGAATTAGCTCTAAATCATCCTTAACCGTAGCTATCGCGTCGCTAAAACGTTTAATTTCGTCATCAATTAAGTATTTAGGCAGTTGGTAATGCACCACTTCTAACAATGCGTTAGAAACCAACTGCGCGTTGCCTATTGCAATGCCGCTAGAAACACCTACCCCATGAATGCTGAAGCTAATCATTTTCTAATGGCTTTCCATTCCAATGATTTCCAAAGGGTATATCTAAATGCTATTACCCAAATAGCCATGGCTACATTAACTTTTGCGATAAATTCGTAATAAATGATGTTTCTTTGGGTCATAAGCTGCTGTTAGCCGCCTTCACCAAAGTAGTCGCTAATCAGGGCTGATAAAGCATCAATGGCTTGTATTTCATCCTCACCAGTTGCATCTATCTCCACCATAGAGCCTTTTGCGGCTGCAAGCATCATCACTCCCATAATACTTTTTGCATTAACGCGACGACCATTGCGAGTAATCCAAATCTCGCTAGCAAATTTGCTAGCAGTTTGCGTGAGCTTGGTTGAAGCGCGCGCATGTAAACCTAATTTATTGATGATTTCTAGCGTTATGCTTTTCATATTAGTTATTATTAATCATATTATTTTTTTGCTTAATCGTATGGTGTGTATGGTTGCATTACTTTAATCATTCTGCTCATATCTTTCGCAAGTTTCTCGGCTGAAATGCACTACACCTTCTCTGCCGCCACTGACGGCCTTTTCAACCAGTGTTAGCAATGGTTCGTGTCTGTAAGTCATGGTGCGCACTAGCATCGGCAAGTTTACACCCGCAACGCCTTCAACAATGCCTGGCTGCAATAGTTTACCGACAGTATTACAAGGTGTAGCACCATACATATCCGATAATACCAATACGCCATCCCCACTATTGAGTGTTTTTACCAAAGCTTGCGCCTCTAGTAATACGCCATTTGGGTCATCAAGATTACTGACTGCAAGTAACGCAAACTGTTTAGGCTCGCTTCCGATTACATGTTTTGCACAAGCTATTAAGCTTTCACCTAAAGCGCCGTGCGTGATGATTAAAATGCCGATCATTTTTATCTCAACTAATAAAAAACTTTTATAAACTATCAATTTCAAGCAATAAGGCAAGCACCAAGGTCACTATTTTAACTCTCGGTGCCGGGTTAAAACTTTTAGTTTTAACCTAAAGTAATGACTTAATTGTTCAACAAAATACACTGATCTATGCTGACCACCGGTGCAGCCAATAGCTACTGTTAAATAGCTGCGGTTGTCCATGATAAAACACGGCAACCACTTTTCTACATAATGACGAATATCTTTCAGCATATCATGCACTGTATCGTGGCTCTCTAAAAAGCCTTGAACAGGCGCGTCCCGTCCGGTAAGGTCGCGCAGATTTGGGTCATAATGTGGGTTAGGCAGGCAACGCACATCAAATACAAAGTCTGCATCTAGCGGAATACCATGCTTAAAACCAAAAGAAGTAAACAGCAACGTGAGCCCAGTATGCTCGCCAGCAACAATATCTTTTACCCAAGCCCTGAGTTGGTTTGCACTTAAATGGCTGGTATCAATCACGTGGCCTAAGCTACCCAAATTAGCTAATAATTCCCGCTCATAGGCAATACTCTCAGCGAGTGTGCTGTTGTCTTTGCTAAGTGGATGTTTACGTCTTGTTTCACTAAACCTTTTGACTAAGGTTTCAACGTTAGATTCTAAAAACAAGACCTGAATTGCGATGTTTTGCGATTTCAATTGTGCGATATGTGCGGGCAATGTTTCAATCGCCGCACTTCGGCTATCAATACTAATAGCCACGAGATCGTGATTGGCTTTACTCAAATGTTGTGCAATTTGCGGCAGCATAGTCGCAGGTAAATTATCTATGCAATAGTAACCGCTATCTTCTAGCGCACGTAAGGCAATACTTTTACCTGAGCCTGAGAGACCTGTGACAATAATCAATTGTTTCATGATGATGTAAGTATAAAGCAGTACTCATTATTTGTAAGCACTGGGTGTTGGTGAGAATTATCTAAATTCGCCCGCTGGGTAATCCTAAATGTGTATTATTAATGAATAATTGCTATTTAGATTTTTTCATCTCACGTTGTTGCCGTTGGGTAAACTGTTTGGTTGCATTAATGCCACGCAACAATAGCATGTGGTTTCTAATCGCAACTTCAACCAGCACAGCAATATTTCGTCCTGCTGCAATTGGAATTTGTACTTTAGGTATCTTGACGCTCAATACCTCTTCAAGTTGCGTTTTGATATTGAGTCTGTCTAATTTCTGTGGTGCTAGTTTGTCAGCCATTTCTAGTTGAATAATAAGATCTAGTGGCTTGGTTGGTTTAACCGAGTTATCACCAAATATCGCACGAATATTCAAAATACCTAGTCCACGTACTTCTAAAAAATCTTGCAATAAAGGCGGGCATCGACCTTCAATACGCTCAGGAGAAATGCGAAAAAAGTCGACAATATCATCCGCAATTAAGCGATGACCACGCGAAATAAGTTCTAACGCCAATTCGCTTTTTCCGATGGCGGCATCACCTTTGATTAAAGCACCAAAGCCTTGTACCTCCATAAATACACCATGCAAACTTACTGATTCAGCGACGACAAGTGCCAAAAAGTGACTTAAAATATCCATTAATTCAGGGCTACGCAGTGGAGATGAGAATAGTGGTGTTGTGTGGATATCAGCCGTCGCTATCAAAGACTCAGGCACTGGCTCACCATTAGCGACAATAATTGCAGCTAAATCAGTTGAATATAAATTAGCAATTGCACGCTCAGCATCTATTGTTTGCAGGCTACGTAAATAGTCCATTTCAGCACAGCCCATCACTTGTACACGATTGGGATGCACAAAATTGAGATGTCCGATAAGTGCTAACGACGGTTTGGTAACGGCTTGACTAGTCAGCGTATTAGACCCGCCATTAAGCCCAGCAATCCATTTCAATTTGAGCTTAAGGCGGGTTTGTTTAAATAGCTCTGTTACGTTTATTTGAGCCATATTTGAAGATTAAAAATTACCAAAACAGCTTTATACATTAAATAACTTGGTTAATAGAAAAACCTGATTTACTGAATGACTTGGTGTTTTACTGCACCATTCGTTTTATGATGATCAGCATTTTTTTCTTTATGTTTGACCACTTGACGATCTAACTTGTCAGTAAGCATGTCAATTGCGCTATACATATTATTATCCTCGCACGCGGCATGTAAATCGTTGCCAGGTACATGTACTGTAGCCTCTACCTTTTGGGCCAGTTTTTCTACACTCATAGTGACTTTTACATCGATTACATGGTCGAAGTGGCTGCTAATTCGGGCTAATTTGCTTGTGACATAATCACGCATCGCAGGTGTAATTTCTAAATGAAGACCAGTTAATTGTAAATTCATGTCTTACTCCTTTTCAAAAATGTTCTTGAGTTTTGAGTAGCCTTTGATTTTCGACCTTCTACATTTTATTGATGCAGATACTTTCGTTTGACACAAATACTACAAAAATAATCAAAAGTTGAAAGTTTTTAGCGCTTCTAAACTTACCGAACAATTTCAGTTTACTACTAAAAATTGCGTCTGTGCCAAAGAAAAAAAGATATTTATTCGGATTGAATTGAGCGTATAGTATTTA
>JAYTHN010000197.1:0-1290 GCA_043732505.1 Methylotenera sp. | reverse complement strand
GCATCTGGTAAATCAGGCGAGTTTAATCTGCTTATGTTTGGTGCAGCCACCGCCGTTGGCGTTGCACTCATTCCCCAAATTGGGGAGCAAGTCGACTTTTTAAGATTTATGCCAGAAAAGACCGCTGAAAATCGCTGGCGCTGGAACTTAGGCGTGCTAATGGCTGGGCCAGGCTGGGTATTTTTAGGGATGATCAAAATGCTAGGCGGTGTAATGTTGTCCTATCTAGTTATTCAAAGCGACATGTCGTTTCAAGAAGCGGTCAGTCCTACTCATATGTATTTAGTCGGCTTTGGGTATGTGTTCAATTCAAATGAAATAGCTTTAGCTGTAACGACATTATTTGTAGTGGTCTCTCAGATTAAAGTTAATATGACCAATGCTTATGCAGGCTCATTAGCATGGTCTAACTTATTTGCACGATTTACGCATAGCCATCCGGGGCGTGTAGTATAGGTAGTATTTAATGCGTTGATTGCCATTATGCTAATGGAGTTAGATGTATTTAAAGCACTAGAGCAAGTGCTCGGGCTTTATTCCAACATCGCGATTTCTTGGATTACTGCGGTGGTAGCAGATTTAGTGATCAATAAACCATTAGGGTTAAGCCCAAAAGGTATTGAGTTCAGGCGTGCTTATTTATATGACATTAACCCAGTGGGTGTGGGTACGATGTTCCTTGCTTCTGCAATATCAATTGCTACATTCTAAGGCATATTTGGTGTTGAAGCTAAAGCTTTTTCTCCATTTATTTCATTGATCACGGCCTTAGTAACCTCTCCAATGATTGCATGGTTAACGAAAGGTAAATACTACATTGCACGCCCGCCATACACTTTTCCTACAAAAAACGCATGCAAAAATGTTTTATTTGCAAACGTCAATATGAATCTGATGACATGGCACATATGCCCTGCATATCGATGTGCTATTTGCTCACTTTGCTGTTGTTTGGACGCGCGTTGCAATGATGCTTGCAAGCCGCAAGCGCGATTGTCTCAGTAGTGGCTCGGCTCAGCGCTATAAATTTATTTTGCCTAAGTGGCTATGGCCACATATTAAAGGCGGGGTAGCGCACTATCTTTTACTCATGTTAATGCGCTCGTCTTTTTTGGTGCTATGTTAGGTTTGATTTATTTTCACGAGACATTAATACTAGAAACAACTGCGTCTGCATTATTGCCGCAACTGCAGGCTGGCTATTTAAAAGTATTTGCTGCGCTGGTTTTTGCCAGCGGCATTATTGCTTGGTGGCTGGTACTCACCACAGAAAGCCGCCGTGTGGCACAA
>JAYTHN010000196.1:0-1290 GCA_043732505.1 Methylotenera sp. | reverse complement strand
ACCTAGCAGACAGGACTGGCGTTAACCCTGAACTTATCCGTATGGGAAGCTCTCTAAAAATTTGCTTAGTGGCGGAGGGGGTTGCTGACGTTTACCCTAGACTTGGGCCAACCTCAGAATGGGATACTGCTGCGGCACATTGTATTTTAAATGAAGCTGGTGGTGATATTGTGGATGAGTTTGGGGATAGTTTGCTTTACAACACGAAATACTCTTTGCTAAATCCATTTTTCTTTGCAAAAAGTGGTGCTCAGCATAACTGGGCAGATTATTTATAAGTTAAGTTTCATGCGCTAAGTGCTAATGTTTATATATCAAGTAAATATTTTAATTAGAAAGAAATCATATGAAATTGCAATACATTCAATCAAGCCAAATTAAGTTACAAATAGCCATAAGTTCTATTTTTATCGCATTGTTTTTTAACAGTGTTTATGCAATGAGCCCAGAAGTTTCTGCCTGCAATCTAGCGATTGAAAAGAGGGATACTAGCGCAGCATTAGTGCAAGCGGGTAAATTATTGGCCAGTAATAAAAATGATAAAGAAGGTTTAATTTGTGAAGGTCGCGCCCTATCAGGTAAAAGAGACTTCAAAGCTGCACTTAATTCATTTAATGCAGCAAATACACAGGCTAAGGATGTTTTTGATAAAACAATTACTACATTACTCATTGGTAATACGCACAATGCTCTCAAACAATATGACCAAGCAGTTGCAAGTTACCAACAAACCATTATGAATGCGAAAGCAGCTAATAATCAGGGATTTGAGCGTGTAGCGCATAATGCAATTGGTGATGCTTATTCAGAAGAGAATAAATTAGATTTAGCACTCCCTGAGTATACTTTGGGTAGTAAGCTTGCTGCGAATGATAACGAACGTGGAGAAAGTTATGAAAAAATCGCGCTGCTACACCACAACCTAAATCAAAATAGTTTGGCGCTCGAGTATCAAATTAAAGCTTATTTAATGAATGAAACCGCTGGTAATTTAGATCAATATGCTCACTCAAGTATTGAGTTAGGTCGTTATTATCTTATTGAAAAAAACTACACTAGCGCAGAAAGTGTATTAAATAAAGTGATTAAATTTGCCAAAGAACAGGGCGGTGCATATTACGAAGCGCAAGCTAGCTATGTGCTCGCCAAGCTTAAAGTGGCAACTGGTGATATCCCTACCGCTAAAGCATTAGTAGAACATGCCAAGTTAATTGCTAAAGATACAAATGATAAAGCTTTAAATCAAGAAATTGATGATGAAACTAAAGGTTTATTTAATTAATCCATATA
>JAYTHN010000195.1:0-1306 GCA_043732505.1 Methylotenera sp. | reverse complement strand
ATGAAATCATATTTTTACTGCGCAACACCTTAAATTCACTGATATCTTCATTTAAATACTGAAAATCTTTATCTTTACTCACACGCGAATCGTGGCTAATTTTAAGCATTGGCACTATCGCTTTCAAATCACCCGCTGCGCTAAAGTTTGCTGCTTTAATTTGTGACCAAGGCAATGCATTATCATAACTAGATTCACCAAAGCTCTCAGTATCTGTTGTTGCAGGCAAGCTGATATCTGGGGTTACACCGCGTAACTGCGTAGTACCACCGTTGATACGGAAAAATTGTGCAACTGTCATTTTGAGTTCACCATATTTGGGCTTATCATTCTTCACAAGTTGATCTAAATCAATCACCGACTGTACTGTGCCTTTGCCAAAACTTTGTTCACCAATAAGCACACCTCGTCCATAGTCTTGTATCGCCGCTGCGAAAATTTCGGAGGCGGACGCTGAACCACGATTAATCAGTATACCCATCGGGCCATTCCAAACAACTCCAGCGTTAGTATCACTGTCCACTTTGATATCACCTTTAATGTCACGCTCTTGCACAACAGGGCCTTTATCAATGAACAGTCCTGTCAGTTCAATGGCTTCATCCAACGAGCCACCGCCATTACTGCGCAAATCTACCAACACGCTATCTACTTTATCTTTTTTGAGTTCCTCTAATAGGCGAGCCACATCACGGGTAGCGCTTCTGTAATCTTTGTCACCTTTTTGACGAGCGCCAAAATCTTGGTAGAATACTGGCAAATCAATAACGCCTATATGGCGCGTTGCCGTACCATCTTTAACTTCAATAATTGATTTTTTAGCCGCTTGTTGCTCCAAACTGATTTTTTTGCGAACTAATGAAATAAGCTTATGTTTACTATCAGGGCCAGCTTCTGCAGGTAAAACATCTAGCATTACAGTAGAGTTTTCAGCGCCGCGTATCAATGCGACTGCATCATCAAGACGCCAACCTGTTACGTCTACAACAGGGCTCTTGCTGCCTTGCGCTACACCCACAATTCTATCACCCACGTTAAGTTTTCCAGAAAGTGCTGCTGGCCCGCCTGTGACTAACTCTCTAATGGTGGCGTACTCATCTTTATCTTGCAATATAGCGCCGATACCATCTAACGATAGCTTCATTGAAATATCAAAATCTTCTGAAGCACGAATACCAAAATAATTGGTATGCGGGTCAACGGTCATTGTGTAAGCATTCATAAAACTTTGAAAAACATCATCATTCTTAATTTTTTGAACACTTTTTAAAGAGTTTTCGTAACGTTTATCCAGTGTTTCGATAAT
>JAYTHN010000194.1:0-1310 GCA_043732505.1 Methylotenera sp. | reverse complement strand
ACTAAAAAAAGAATTATCTCGCTTATTGCCTTAAATAACATAAGCTCTAACAAAAGATATTTCATTGTCTTTAAACTAAGAGGTAGCTTAAATTATCTTTATATCAATCACACTTACAAATGATTAAAATATATAATAATCCCTATTGAATAAAATGGATACACTACTTTAAACAAGCTCTTCCTGCATTAACTTAAAATTTCTTAATGCCTCTGCTGGCGATATGTTGCCTAACTTTGTGTGCCTGCGAATACGATTGTAGAACACTTCCACATACTCTACGATTGCATCGCGCGCCTCTTCTCTTGTTTTATATTGCGTTTGATGAATCAGCTCATTTTTAAGTGAACCCCAGAAACTTTCCATCGGCGCATTATCATCACAATTGCCGCGGCGGCGCATAGAAGCCAAAATACCCGCTTGTGCCAATCGCTTTTGATACGCCTTAGCGCAATACTGGCTACCTCTGTCAGAATGCAGAATAAGCCCAGCCTTAGGCTGCCGTCTCAGTTGTGCCATTTGTAGCGCAGCTAAACATAAACCAGCCGTCATGCGTTCACCAATGGCATATCCGACCATTTCACAGCTAAAAAAATCTTTGATGCCTGCCATATACAGCCAACCTGCTTCTGTCCAAACATAGGTAATGTCACTGACCCAAACTTGATTAGGGTGACTCACCGTAAAGTTTTGCCCAAGGCGGTTAGGCGCTACCACTTTGTCGTGCTGACTATTAGTCGTGCATTTATACCGTTTCTTTTGCTTGCAATAAATCCCTAAGCGTTGACGTAATACTTTTACTTTGTAGGCGGTGACAATAACGCCATTGGCAATCAACTCACTGTGCAGACGTTGAACCCCATAAGTATGGCGCGTAGCTTCATGGGCTGCTTGAACATGCGGTGTCAGCAAGGCGTCTCGTAGCATACGCGCACTAGGTGAGCGATTTAACCAGGCGTAATAACCGCTATTCGATACGTTCAGCACATCACTCATTACAACAATCGGGTACAAATATTGGTGCGCTTTCATGAATGCGTACCTCGTAGTGTGTCTTTCGCAAAGTACGCTGTGGTCTTTTTTAATATGTCACGCTCCATCTCAGCACGTGCAAGGGCTTGTTTTAGTCGCTTGTTCTCAGCTTCTAAATCTAATGAAGCAACCTTATACCTTGGGAACTTGCAAACAAACTTGACCGCTTATTGACCCATGTGCTTAATGTTGCCTTGAGAATACCCATGCGCTGTGACATAGGAATAACGCCTTGGCCCTGATCTAGCACTCATTTTACTACTTCGGATTTTAACTCT
>JAYTHN010000193.1:0-14441 GCA_043732505.1 Methylotenera sp. | reverse complement strand
GCATGCGATTGCCTACTGGAATGCAGGGTGGTCTAAGCTTATTTAACGAATTTAAAGAACGGATGAGTCGCTACAAAGATGCAAGGGATTTTCCCGCCATCAAAGGCGTGTCCTATCTATCAGTACATTTGCGTTTTGGCACAATATCAATTCGCCATTTAGTGCGTGAAGCCCTATTACAAGCGAATGCCGGCGCACAAACATGGTTGAGTGAGCTGATTTGGCGGGATTTTTATGTGCAAATTTTGCACCATCATCCACGAATAGCCACTGGCCATGCCTACAAGTCAGAATATGAAGCTTTACCTTTTCCTAACGATAAAGCGCTATTTCAAGCCTGGTGTGATGGAAACACTGGCTACCCCTTAGTTGATGCGGCTATGCGTCAACTAAATACTACAGGCTTTATGCATAACCGTTTACGCATGGTTGCCGCCAGCTTTTTGGTTAAAGATTTACTGATAGACTGGCGCTGGGGCGAGCAATACTTTGCTGATAAATTGATAGACTTTGATTTTAGCGCAAATAACGGTGGTTGGCAGTGGGCTGCTAGCACAGGCTGCGATGCGCAACCCTGGTTTAGAATTTTTAACCCAATCACCCAAAGCGTACGCTTTGATATACAGGGCAAGTTCATTCGCAAATATGTGCCAGAATTGGCACGATGTAATGACAAAGAAATACATGCGCCATGGCTAATTCCTCGGTTGAGATTACAATTACTTAATCTAGTAATTGGAGAAAGTTATCCTGCATCTATCGTTGATCATGCCACACAAAGGTTACTGGTGTTAAGCTTATATAAGGAAAACTGTGGCACACAACCTACTTCTGCAGCTAACGACTAATCCCGATGATGCGAAAATATTGTGTTTGAATGACATCGCATGTTGTATCTACGCAACAAGCGATATAAGCGTATTTAGTTAGCAATTTATATCAGTGGACATAAATTGCTTAGTCCTGAATAATATGAAATGAATGATATTGAGTGAAATAAATAAAAATGCATATAAATTCGTCAAATTTAATTTTAGCCGCTGTACTTGCTGCATCACTTTCTGGGTGCGCATCTCAAAATAGCAAAGATCCACTGGAGGGTATGAACCGTGGCATTTATAAATTTAATGATGTTGCGGATAAAGCAATCATTAAACCAGTAGCAAAAGCGTACAAGTTTATAGCGCCTACCCCTGTACGACTCGGGATTAATAATTTTTTCAGCAATCTTAGTTCTATCACTACCGTCGTAAATGATTTATTGCAGTTCAAGTTCGCTTACGCTTTTACTGATGCAGGCCGTTTTGTAATTAATAGCACATTTGGCTTGGTAGGCTTCATTGATGTTGCTGGTATGGATAATATTAAAAAGCGATCAGAGGATTTTGGTCAAACATTAGGATATTGGGGCGTTGATAACGGAGCTTATTTGGTATTACCTTTGCTTGGTCCTTCAAGCTTAAGGGATGCAACTGGTTTAGCGGTAGATTCATTTACTAGCGACCCTATAACCTATACTCGCAATGGTGGTCATATTCGTTTATCGAATCAATTACGTATTGCACAATTTGTTGATAAACGTACAGATTTATTGACTGCAACAGACTTGGTCGATGAAGCGTCTTTAGATCCTTACGCATTCACGCGTGACGCATATTTGCAAAGACGTGCCAGCATGGTGCAAGATGGCCTAGTTACTAAAGAGTCTGTTCAAGATGATTTTAGTGACGTTGATTCCGAAAGCAAAAAATAAACTTCACTAAATAAAAAAGCCCCTTAATGGGGCTTTTTTATTTAGTGAAGTTCCCCACAGAATAATGACCTGAAGGTCATTATTCTGTGGGGAAGCAGATTATTCACATGCCACTGTCATACGTTCTATCAAGATAGATCCTACTTGCTTTGAGCCTTGAATGACTACATCAGACCCTATACCAACAATCATTTTCAGCATATCGGCCATATTGCTCGCAATCGTAATCTCTTCAACTGGGTGCAAGATAACACCGTTTTCAACCCAAAAACCTGCTGCGCCCCTTGAATAATCGCCTGTCACCATATTAATACCGCTGCCTAGCAACTCTGTTACCAGCAAACCAGTCCCCATTTTCTTTAATAAACCAGCAAAGTCATGCGCGCCTTGCTGCACAATTAAATTATGATTGCCACCTGCATTACCTGTTGTTTGCATGCCTAACTTACGTGCGGAATAACTGCCTAACACATAACCTTGTAAAACACCATCTTTCACTAATTGACGGGCATGCGAAGACACACCTTCATTGTCAAATGGGCAACTTGCCAGGCCCTTCTTAATATGTGGATCTTCATAAATATTGAGCAGAGAACTGGCGACTTGTTGACCTAAACTATCTAATAAAAATGAGGATTTACGATAAAGATTGCCACCTGAAATTGCACTAATGAGTGACGAAATTAAGCCACTCGCTAATGGGGCTTCAAACAAAATAGGTACTTGGCAAGTTTTGATTTTTTTAGAATTTAACCGCCTGACAGTGCGCTCGCCAGCTAACTTACCGATATCAAACGCAGATTCTAAGTCTGCGGATGCACGTGCAGTGCTATACCAGTAATCGCGCTGCATACTAGCCTCAGCCTCTGCAATCACTGAGCAACTGATGCCATGCCGTGAGCTTGGGTAGCCACCTGTGAATCCATGACTATTGCTGTAGGCAAAATAACCTGAGCTAGTGGAAACACTTGCACCTTCTGAATTGGTGATACGTGCATCGACACTTAATGCAGCAGCCTCACATTCTTTAGCAATGGCAATAGCTTCGTCTACCGAAATATTCCATGGATGATGTAAATCCAAATCTAGAATATCTGTTGCCATTAAGTCAGCATCGGCCAAGCCGCAAAACTCGTCTTTAGCTGTATATTTAGCAATATTACATGCCGCGGCAACGGTGTCTTTAAGCGCTTGTGGACTTAAATCAGAAGTGCTGGCATGCCCTTTTTGTTGACCAAAATATACGGTAACCGACATGCCTTTATCGCGGTTATATTCTATATTTTCAACCTCATTCAAACGTACAGAAACATTTTGACCTATGCTCAAACTTAACTCAGCCTCTGTGGCGCTAGCACCGTGAGATTTTGCTACTTTAAGTACGTTTTCCGACATTTGCTTAATTTCATCTAAAGAATAACTAAACCCTGAATCTGCCATTACTTTTCATCTCTCACATGGTGTATCGAATGTTTTACGCTAAAAATAATTACTAAAAGTGCTATCATACCCCAGCATGAAACCTAAAAAGACAAATACGGGCATTGATTTTAGTTATGATGCAAATTTAAGCGCGAAGTTAGAAGCTGAAGAGTCCATTAGTAAAACTAAATTAAAAGCAGAGGCAGACACGCAGCAGGAACTTGGCGTGCGTTTATCTGAACTACCTAAAGACAAACTTTTAAAGTTAAACTTGCCTGATACTGTATTGACCGCTGTACTCGATACTAAAAAAATTACTGCCAATGGTGCTACTAGGCGTCACCGCCAATATTTAGGACGCTTGATGCGCGAGATTGATAACGCTCCTATCTTAGAGCAATTAGCCCGCTGGGACGGTAAACATACCGCTGAAAATGCTTATTTTCATGGCTTAGAACGCTGGCGTGACCGTATGATTGCGGACAATAATGTACTGGCAGAATTTATCGCCTTATATCCAAAAACAGATATTCAACAATTACGCACCTTAATACGTAATGTACAAAAAGAACTTGCTGCAAATAAGCCCCCTAAAACCAGCCGAGAAATTTTCAAGTTACTTCGAGAGGCGACTAACAGCCAATCAACAGATGATACTAACGAAGAGTTATCAGATGAAAATATCAGTAATAATCCGAAAATCACCAGATATGAATAGAGGAAACTAATGGACCATCGCATGGAAATTGTTGCTGCAATAGTTTTCGCTTTTGCGCTGATACATACATTCAATGCAAAGGCGTTTGACATACTATCAAATCGTCATCCTAATCATGCAGGCTTGTTTCATTTGCTTGGCGAAGTTGAGGTTGTGTTTGGCTTTTGGGCATTTATTCTGGTTGCATTACTGGCCATTTTTGCCGGTAGCGACAAAGCAATCACTTATATAGAGTCTAGACATTACACTGAGCCTATGTTTGTTTTCGTCGTAATGGTGGTTGCGGCATCACAACCAGTACTTGGCGTAGTAAGAGGTTTAATTACGCTAATTGCAAAAATAGTACCGATTAATAATATATTAGCGCAAGTTTGGTTAAGCTTAGCTGCTGTCCCCTTATTGGGTTCATTTATCACTGAGCCAGCCGCAATGACCATTGCAGCTTTAATGCTCGCATCACAAGTTTTTAAGCAAGGCATGCCTGAATCGTTAAAGTACGCGGCGCTTGGTGTACTTTTTGTCAACATCTCGATAGGTGGTACACTCACCTCTTATGCAGCACCGCCCGTGCTTATGGTGGCAAAAGCTTGGCAATGGGATTCTGCCTTTATGGCCAGCACTTTTGGTTGGAAAGCAGCAATTGCAGTGCTGATTAATGCCACTATAGTTTGCTATATGTTGCGCCGATATTTAGTAAATATTAAAGATTCTATTGCGCCACTAGATAAAATTGAAACGCCAGTAATGGTCAGTTTGATTCATATATTCTTTTTGATAGGTGTTGTCGTTTTTGCTCACCACCCTGTGATATTCTTTGGTTTATTTTTATTATTCTTGGGTTTTACGCAAGCTTATGAGAGCTATCAATCCCCGCTTATCCTTAAAGAAGGATTGTTAGTTGGCTTCTTTCTAGCCGGCTTAGTGGTAATTGGCGGCATGCAACAATGGTGGCTGCAACCTATCGTATCAAGTATTGCACCTCTGCAACTTTTCTTCGGAGCGACAGCACTCACAGCCATCACCGATAATGCCGCGCTGACTTTTCTTGGGTCGCAAATTATAGGCTTATCTGATGAAGCAAAATATATGCTGATGGCTGGCGCAGTGTCTGGGGGAGGCTTAACGCTTATTGCTAATGCGCCTAACCCTGCAGGGGCCGCCTTACTCAAAAAGGGTTTTAATGATGGTTCAATTGGTGCAGGTAAGCTACTCTTAGGTGCGCTGCCACCTACAATTATTGCCGCTATATTATTCTTAATTTAGTTAGCATAGATTCAAATTAATCCAACTATTATCCAATAAAAAAGCCTACATCTAGCAAGCTTTTTTATTGAACAATGACAGCTTTATCGCTTCCTAGATCCTATTTACGTGCATTCAATGCAACCGTAGTTTTCACCTCAGCATTACCACGTTGTAGCTCTACTGGCACAGTTTGCCCTTGATAGCGTTTAACAGCAGCAAATAAATCATCAGGCTTAACTAGCGCAACATCACCAATTTTAAGTAAAGTATCACCCTTTACAATATTTGCTTTTGCGGCAGGTGACTCTTGAATTACTGCGATAATCTTTAAGCCTTTTTCTTCAAGTGGTTTAGCCGCATCGGCATCATCTGGATCAGCTTGTTTTTTTAACTTAATCACATGCACACCCAATAATGGCATGGGCAATTTTGCCCAGTAACTGGCGTAATAGGTATATTTAGTTGGCTCGTCCACTAAATCTTTGGCATCAATTTCACCACCTTTTTTTGCTGCCTCTTTGATTAATTCTATTTTAGAGCTGTTAGTTTTAGCAGACCCATACTTGCTGTAAACCAATACTGTATCGGCTTTAATCGATTTTGCATGTTGTAGCGCTAGATCCGCAGGCACATCAGTTGCATCAAAGCCAGATGAACCCATCATGTCATAGCCACCTTCTAACATGCTGATATTGTCGTCGTCCTTATGATTACTGACTAACATTTTTGTATCTGGATTAGCGCTTAGCGATTTCAAGTGATAAGCATTTTGCTCTTTATAATTTTTTGCATATAAGTTTGCTTCATCTGCATGTGATTGCGTTACAACCAATAACGAGCCTAAGCTCAATAAACTGAGTAACAAAAACGCAGTGATGATTTTTTTATTGTTGAATACTTGACTACTATTCGACGAATTGACAACTGCAGAGCGCTTGGTAGGTGGCATGAATAAATCCTTTGATAAAATCCTACATGTTGGTAATGGTATGATTGAGTATTAATGCAATTTTTAATTTATTTGCATAACTTATTAAAAAGACAAACTAATGATAAAACAATTCATTAAAATTGGTTTAGTTTCAATTAGCGACCGCGCAAGTAGCGGCGTATATGAAGACAAAGGCATCCCTACACTCAAAAGCTGGATTGATAGTGCGCTCATTACGCCAGTTGAGTTCGTTGCCAGAGTAATTGCCGATGAGCAAGAAGAGATTGAAGCAATGCTAATCGACTTAGTGGATGTTGAAGGTTGTCATTTAATTTTAACCACAGGTGGAACAGGCCCTGCTTTGCGTGATGTAACCCCAGAAGCCACATTGAATGTTGCCGATAAAGAAATGCCTGGTTTTGGTGAGCAGATGCGGCAAATTAGCTTAAATTTTGTACCAACAGCGATTCTTTCTAGGCAAGTTGCGGTGATTCGCAAACAGTGTTTAATCATTAACCTACCTGGTCAGCCTAAAGCAATTGCACAAACCCTAGAAGGCTTAAAAGATGAGGCAGGCAACATTAAAATGCATGGTATATTTGCTGCTGTTCCGTATTGTTTGGATCTATTAGAAACCGCTGAAAATCCCATGCCATATTTAGAAACATTCGAAGCGATAGTCAAAGCGTTCAGGCCTAAATCAGCCATTAAAACATCTGCTTAATCAATATGTCAGAATTTGACTTAATTCGTCAGCACTTTACTAAGGCTACTCAGCACACCAACTTAGGCATAGGTGATGATGCTGCATTAATTTCTGTGCCTATAGGCTTTGAGTTAGCTATCTCAACGGATATGCTGGTAGCAGGCACTCACTTCTTCGCGGATATCGACGCCTATCAGCTAGGTTGGAAATCACTAGCTGTCAATGTTTCAGACATGGCGGCTATGGGTGCAAACCCAAAATGGGCGACGCTAGCGATTGCTTTACCTGCTAATGATACAATCTGGCTCAGCCAATTTTCTAATGGTTTTTTTGCATGTGCAAAAACATTCAATATCGATTTAATTGGTGGTGACACCACGCGCGGACCTTTAACCATCAGCGTACAAATCATGGGCGAAGTGCCTCACGGACAAGCCATTGAACGCAGTGGTGCCAAAGTTGGCGATGACATTTGGGTATCTGGCGTGTTAGGTGATGCAGCACTGGCTTTAGCGCATATACAAAATAATTGCATATTGACTGAGAGCGAATTTGCAAGTTGTGCAAAATCCTTACACATGCCACAACCTAGAGTAGCTTTGGGTTTAGCACTTCGTAATATTGCTAACAGTGCAATTGATATTTCGGATGGTCTATTGTCAGATTTAGGTCATATTTTAGATGCATCGCAAATTGGCGCTGAGTTACATCCGAATGATTTCCCATGCTCAAATTTAATGCAAAAATATCGTTCCAATCCGCTTACACAATCGATGATTTTGGCTGGTGGCGATGATTACGAATTATGCTTTACTGCACCCGCTGAGAAGCATGAAGAGATTATTGCGCTTGGCGAGCGTCTTGATTTGAAATTAACGAAGATTGGTCTCATCACGCACGGCAATGGCTTAATCGTTCGTGACATTAATGATGAAGTATTCAGCATTAAGGAAACAGGTTTTGACCATTTCAACTAAATTCTTTAATACCATTCAACCTGATTTAAAGCTTTTAATGCAGCATCCCGCTTATTTCTGTGGCCTAGGTTTTGGTAGCGGTCTCGCAAAAAAAGCGTCTGGCACTTTTGGTACTTTAATAGGTTTTCCACTGTTTTGGTTGATTGTTGGCTATAGTCTCTCAATGCAGCTTTTAATCATCAGCGCATTATTTGTCATCGGTATTTATTTTTGTAGTGCTACAGGCAAAGCGTTAGGTGTGGCAGATCACGGCGGTATAGTGTGGGATGAAATAGTTTCCATGATGTTAGTGCTTACTTACACGCCTATGCAATGGCAATGGTGGCTAGCTGCGTTTTTATTATTTAGATTATTCGATATTTGGAAACCGTTTCCGATACGCCAGTTTGATGCCAAACTCAAAAATGGTTTTGGTGTGATGTTTGATGATTTAATCGCTGGTATTTACGCAATTATCTGCTTAAAAGCTTTGTTATGGATCTTTAACCATGGGTGACGACCCGCTTTTAGCATTGGCAGTCCAACTGGGTAAGCTGCTAAAAGAAAGAGGTTTAAAGTTAGCACTTGCAGAGTCCTGCACTGGTGGCATGGCATCACAATATATCACCGCGATTGCTGGCAGCTCGGCTTGGTTTGACCGTGCATTTATTACTTACAGCAATCAAGCTAAAGTTGAGATGTTACGTGTTTCAGCGCAAACGCTAGCTAATTTTGGCGCGGTAAGCGAGCAAACGGCACATGAAATGGCGCTAGGTGCACTAAGTAATAGTGGTGCCGATATTATCGCCAGTATTACCGGCATTGCAGGGCCTGATGGCGGCACTGATGATAAACCCGTCGGTACCATATGCTTTGGTTTCACCTCAAAAAATAAACTGCTGATTAATCAAACTAATCCTCAAGTCAGTGCTCGTACAATGCGCTTTACAGGTAGCCGTGATGCTATACGAAAACAATCAGTGGCTTACACACTAGAAACGTTAATTACGCTTACGTTAAGCATCGATTTATGAAATAATTACATGCTTATAAAAGTAACAAAAACCTAAAAAATACAAAGGCAAAACTAGATGGATGACAACAAAAGCAAGGCACTTGCCGCAGCATTAGCACAAATTGAAAAACAATTCGGCAAAGGCTCTATCATGCGCATGGGCGATGGCGTCCTTGCTGATGACATTCAAGCAGTTTCTACAGGTTCACTAGGGCTTGATATTGCTTTAGGAATCGGTGGCTTGCCGCGTGGCCGTGTGATTGAAATTTACGGTCCAGAATCATCAGGTAAAACCACCTTAACTCTTTCAGTGATTGCACAAATGCAAAAAACTGGCGGCGTTGCTGCGTTTATCGATGCTGAGCATGCGCTAGACCCACAATATGCCGCTAAATTAGGTGTAAACGTACCAGACTTATTGATTTCTCAACCAGACACCGGCGAGCAAGCGCTTGAAATTGTAGATATGTTGGTTCGCTCAGGTTCTGTTGATATTGTAGTGGTCGACTCGGTGGCGGCACTGACCCCACGCGCAGAAATTGAAGGCGAAATGGGTGACAGCCACATGGGCTTGCAAGCACGTTTAATGAGCCAAGCTTTGCGTAAATTAACAGGCAACATCAAACGTACCAATACGATGGTTATTTTCATTAACCAGATTCGTATGAAGATCGGCGTGATGTTTGGTAGCCCAGAAACGACGACTGGTGGTAATGCACTTAAGTTTTATGCGTCTGTACGTTTGGATATTCGCCGCACTGGTGCGATTAAAAAAGGTGATGAAGTCATCGGCTCTGAAACACGTGTAAAAGTGATTAAAAACAAAGTCGCGCCGCCTTTCAAACAAGCTGAATTTGATATTTTGTACGGCGAAGGCATTTCACGTGAAGGTGAAATCATCGAGCTTGGCGTGAATGCCAAGTTTGTAGAAAAAGCCGGTGCTTGGTATAGCTACAATGGCGAAAAAATTGGTCAAGGTAAAGATAACTCGCGCGATTATTTAAAAGCGCATCCATCGATTGCTAACGAAATTGATTCGAAGATTCGTGCCAATATTAAAGCCTTAGCTGAAGCCATGCCTGCGGTACGTTCTGAAGAAGATTAATCGTTTCAGCGAGGCAATGTCATCGACTTTCAACCCAAAAGCTTGCGGCAGCGAGCGTTAGATTACCTAGGAAAACGTGAGTATTCCTACGTTGAGCTAGGTAAAATGCTCAAAACTTTTGCTGAAGAAACCGATGATATTGCCACAATTTTAGATGATTTTAAAGCGCGTGGTTGGCTAAGTGATGCGCGCTTTACTGAACAACTAGTAAACGCAAGACAAAATAAGTTTGGCAGCGCAAGAGTCGCTAATGAGTTGCGCGAAAAAGGTGTTGACGATGAATTAATTGCAAGCGCAGTGGCAACCGTCAAAATAAATGAGCTTAAACACGCAAGTGAAATATGCAGAAAAAAATACAAAGAAAGCCCCAAAAGCCGAGAAGATTGGGCAAGGCAAGCAAGGTTTTTACAAAGCCGTGGATTTGGCTTTGATATCATTAAAAAAGCACTTAATGACAATAGCGATAGCAGCGATCAATTAAGTAACGAATAAGCCAGCGATAATTAAAACATGACGATTAAACTATGTAGCAACCCTAGCAGCAACGAAATCCGTACCGCATTTCTCAATTTTTTCGCCTCCAAAGGCCATCAAATTGTTGCGTCTAGCTCATTAGTACCGCATGACGACCCTACCCTGCTATTCACTAACGCGGGTATGAACCAATTTAAAGATGTTTTTCTCGGGTTTGATAAACGTCCATACACGCGCGCAACCACCAGCCAAAAATGTGTACGCGCTGGTGGCAAGCATAACGACCTTGAAAATGTAGGTTATACCGCCCGCCATCACACGTTTTTTGAGATGTTGGGTAACTTTAGTTTTGGCGATTACTTCAAACAAGATGCCATCGCTTACGCATGGGAATTATTGACTGAGGTTTTTAAATTACCAAAAGATAAACTAACGGTTACCGTATATGCCGATGACGATCAAGCTTATGACATTTGGCATAACACCATAGGCGTACCCGCCGAGCGCATCATACGTATTGGCGATAACAAAGGTGCACGCTACGCCTCTGACAACTTCTGGATGATGGGCGATACTGGCCCATGTGGGCCATGTACTGAGATTTTCTACGATCACGGCGAAAGTCATTTTGGCGGCCCGCCTGGCAGCCCTGATGAAGATGGCGACCGTTTCATTGAAATTTGGAATAACGTGTTCATGCAGTTTAACCGCGATGAAGCTGGCGTGATGCATCCGCTACCTAAACCTAGCGTCGATACCGGCATGGGCTTAGAGCGCTTATCTGCGGTGTTGCAACACGTTCATGCCAATTACGAAATCGATTTATTTCAAAGCTTGATTGCCGCCGCGGCGCGTGAAACTAAAACGACTGATTTAACTAGCTCAAGCTTAAAAGTATTGGCTGACCATATTCGTGCGTGCAGCTTTTTAATTGCTGATGGCGTAATTCCTGGCAACGAAGGCCGCAGTTATGTGCTACGCCGCATCATCCGCCGTGCAATACGCCATGGCTACAAATTAGGTTGCAGAACTACGTTTTTCCATAAAATGGTGGGCGATTTAGTGATCGAGATGGGCAATGCCTACCCTGAGCTAAAAATTGAACAAACTCGTATTACTGATATTCTCAAAAATGAAGAAGACCGCTTCTTTGAGACGATTGAAAATGGTATGGTGATTTTAGAGGCTGAACTTGATCTCTTGAACAAATCTGGAGAGAGAGTTTTCAATGGGGATATAGCTTTTAAACTACACGACACCTATGGCTTTCCGCTTGATCTTACGGAAGATGTTTGTCGTGAACGTGGCGTTTCTGTTGAGACAGTTGGCTTTAGTTTAGCGATGAAGCGCCAAAAAGAACAAGCCCGTTCTGCAGGTAAATTCAAGATGGCAGCCAACTTGGATTACAACGGTGCAAATACAGACTTCAAAGGCTATGACAATTTAGAATCTAACGCGAAAGTGTTAGCTTTATATAAAAATACGGTTCCAGTAAATAGCCTGAGTGAAGGTGACCTAGGCATCGTCGTGTTAGATATTACACCATTCTATGCCGAGTCTGGCGGTCAAGTGGGTGATATCGGTGAGCTTCGTAGCACTAATTGCATTTTTGCAGTGGAAGATACGCAAAAGATACAGGCGGCCGTGTTTGGCCATCATGGCACTCTCAAAACTGGCACATTAAAAGTGGGAGATCAAATTACTGCAAAAGTGAATATACAAGCTCGCGCTAACAATATGCGTAACCATTCAGCTACGCATTTGATGCACAAAGCATTGCGTGAAGTATTAGGCGCACATGTGCAGCAAAAAGGCTCGTTAGTGGATACTGAAAAAACACGTTTTGACTTTGTTCATAACGCGCCGATGACTGATGCAGAAACAGCACGTGTTGAACAAATCGTCAATGCTGAAATCTTCGCGAATGTGGCTACGCAAGCAAGAGTAATGGATATTGAATCTGCGCAAAAAACTGGCGCGATGATGCTATTCGGTGAAAAATATGGCGATGAAGTACGTGTGTTAGACATTGGTTCATCACGCGAATTGTGCGGCGGTACGCACGTAAACCGCACTGGCGATATTGGGTTATTTAAGATTTATAGTGAATCCGGCGTAGCTGCTGGTGTGCGCCGCTTAGAAGCTACCACTGGCGAAGGCGCACTGAAGTTGATTAACGAACAGCAAGCTTTAATTGCTCAATTAGCGAGCACGCTCAAAGCCCCTTCTCATGAGCTTGCGAACAAGGCAATTCAACTCTCTGACAATATCAAATCATTAGAAAAAGAGTTGGCCCGTTTGAAGTCTAAACTTGCTTCCTCTCAAGGTGATGATTTAGCTGCACAGGCGATTGATATTGCAGGTGTTAAAGTGTTAGCAGCGACATTGGATGGCGCGAATGCAGAAACGCTGCGTGAGACTATGGATAAATTGAAAGACAAACTAAAATCCGCTGCAATAGTATTGGCGAGTGTTAATGAGGGTAAAGTAAGTTTAGCTGCAGGCGTTACAGCAGATTTAATCAGCAGAATTAAAGCTGGCGAATTAGTTAACTTCGTAGCGTTACAAGTGGGCGGCAAAGGCGGCGGCAAGCCAGACATGGCGATGGCAGGTGGTACAGATGTCAGCAAATTGCCACTGGCACTTGCCAGCGTGAATGAGTGGATTTCTGGTAAGTTGGCTTAACAACATAGTTAGGTAGTAGTTGTAATTCAATAAGGTTTAAGTCAAAATAAAATTTAATTAGCGAAATTTAAAAGAGTTAAAAATGGCATTAATTGTACAAAAATATGGTGGTACCTCAGTTGCAAATCCAGAGCGCATTCGCAATGTAGCACGCCGTGTTGCACGCTATAAAGCGATGGGGTATCAAATCGTAGTCGTCGTTTCTGCGATGTCTGGCGAAACTAATCGGCTGATTTCATTGGCAAAAGAGTTGATGGAAGATCCAGATCCGCGCGAGTTAGATGCCATCGTCTCAACTGGCGAGCAAGTCACTATCGGCATGACAGCACTGGCTTTAATTGAGCTTGGTATCAAAGCGAAAAGCTATACTGGCGCGCAAGTTAAAATTTTAACAGACGACGCACATACCAAAGCGCGTATTTTAAATATTGATCAGCACAACCTTAAAGCGGATTTAGATGCAGGCTATGTGTGCGTAGTGGCTGGCTTCCAAGGCGTTGATGCGGATGGCAACATCACCACGCTTGGTCGCGGTGGCTCTGATACCACAGGCGTTGCACTCGCAGCCGCATTAGGCGCTGAAGAATGCCAGATCTATACGGATGTTGATGGTGTTTACACCACTGACCCTAGAGTCGTGCCTGAAGCGCGGCGCTTGAAATCTATCACGTTTGAAGAAATGCTCGAATTAGCGAGCCAAGGCTCAAAAGTATTACAAATACGCTCTGTAGAATTTGCAGGCAAATATAAAGTTAAATTACGTGTGCTTTCTAGTTTTGAAGAAGAAGGCGACGGAACTCTGATTACATTTGAAGAAGATGGCAAGGACAACGACATGGAAGAACCAATTATCTCGGGTATCGCGTTTAACCGTGATGAAGCAAAAATCACAGTGTTAGGCGTGCCTGATAAACCAGGAATCGCGTATCAAATTTTAGGCCCAATTGCCGATGCGAATATTGATGTTGATATGATTATTCAAAATGTGGGTGCGGATGGTTCTACTGATTTCACGTTTACAGTGCATAAAAATGAAATGGGCAAGGCCTTAGCGATTTTGCGTGACAAAGTTCAAGGTCATATTGGCGCGCGTGAAATTAGCGGGGACGACAAAATCGCTAAAGTATCTGTAGTGGGCGTAGGCATGCGCTCACACGTAGGCATTGCAAGCCAAATGTTCCGCACACTAGCTGAAGAAGGCATCAACATTCAAATGATTTCAACCTCAGAAATTAAAATTGCGGTAGTCATTGATGAAAAATATTTAGAACTAGCCGTGCGTGTATTGCACAAAGCCTTTGAATTAGAAGAAGCCTAATAGATTTTAGGTGCTTAAGTAGATTTGTAACAATTAGTCACTGTTTTATGATTGATTTTTAAGCGTGAATCAAGTATTATCGCGCCCTTATTAGTGAAGACTAATATTAATAA
>JAYTHN010000192.1:0-1330 GCA_043732505.1 Methylotenera sp. | reverse complement strand
ACTTCGCTACAGCTGCAATGGGTGGTAGCGCTGAAATAATCTGCATTAAGGCACCTGAAGCATTTACCAAAACACGTTGGATTAGCGAAAGTATCATTAAATCAGATCGCCCGGCTCTCACTTCAGCTAAAGTGGTTATCTCTGGCGGCAGGTCTTTAGGCAGTTCAGAGAAATTTGAGCAAGTATTATCGCCACTCGCCTTAAAACTTGAGGCTGCATTAGGTGCTACACGTGCCGCGGTTGATGCAGGTTATGCACCCAATGAGATTCAAGTAGGTCAAACTGGCATCAGTGTGGCACCCGAACTTTATATTGCTGTTGGTGTTTCTGGTGCCATACAACATACTTATGGTATGAAAGATAGCAAAATAGTGGTTGCTATCAACCAAGACCCTGATGCACCAATTTTTCAAGTAGCAGATTATGGGCTTGTAGCAGACTTATTTGAAGCCATTCCCGAATTAACAGCTGCGCTGAATTAACAACATAAATTTAACAATAAATTTTAATTTAAGATTTTAACTTTTAAGCCATAAAGAAAATATCCATGAGTAAATATTCAACCGAAAAAGTGCTAAGCGTTCACCACTGGAATGACACACTATTTAGCTTTAAAACCACCCGCGACTCAGGTTTGCGTTTTGAAAATGGACACTTTGTGATGATAGGACTTGAAGTAGATAGCCGCCCTCTCACACGCGCTTACAGTATTGCCAGCCCTAACTATGAAGAACATTTAGAGTTCTTCAGCATCAAAGTGCCAAATGGCCCATTGACATCACGTCTGCAATATTTAAAAGTAGGCGACGATTTATTAGTTGGTCGCAAACCCACTGGCACACTAATCTCACATGATTTGAAACCTGGTAAAAACCTCTACTTTTTATCTACAGGTACAGGCTTAGCGCCTTTCATGAGCTTGATTCAAGACATTGAGGCGTATGATAAATTTGAAAAAATTATCCTCATTCATGGCGTACGATACGTAAGCGAATTAGCTTACGCAGATTTCATAGAAAAAGAATTGCCTAATAATGAGTTCTTTGGTGAAGAGGTACGCCAAAAATTAATTTATTATCCAACCGTAACGCGTGAACCATTTCGCAATCAAGGTCGCTTAACGGATCTTATTAATTCAGGTAAATTATTTGAAGATATTGGCTTACCACCGCTTAACCCAGAACATGACAGAGCTATGATTTGTGGTAGCCCACAAATGCTGGCCGATACCTCTAAACTTTTAGATGATAGAGGCTTTAAAGTTTCAAAACGTATTGGAGAACCAGGTGATTACGTGATTGAACGCGCATTTGTGGAAAAATAGCAGTGT
>JAYTHN010000191.1:0-1333 GCA_043732505.1 Methylotenera sp. | reverse complement strand
TTACGTGTAAAAGGTATACAAAAAACTGAAAGCTATAAGCGTGCGGAAGATGCACTGAGCTTGGTTGCATTAGCAGATTATAGTCTGCGCAAACCCAGCCAATTATCAGGTGGGCAGCGTCAGCGTGTCGCCTTAGCGAGAGCTTTGGTGAATAAGCCGAGGGTACTTTTGCTAGATGAGCCGCTAGGCGCATTAGATTTAAAGTTGCGCGAGCAAATGCAGCTAGAACTCAAAACATTGCCTCGAAAGTTAGGGATTACTTTCATTTATGTAACACATGATCAAAGCGAAGCATTATCAATGTCTGACCGCGTGGCGGTATTTAATCACGGTAGAATCGAGTAGGTTGACCACCCGCGGCATCTCTACACAACCTAAAACCAGCTTTGTGACAGAATTTGTTGGTACTGCCAATGTAGTGAGCGGCGCGCTGGCACTGCAGATTACGGGCAATCAGCAACCGTTTTCTATACGACCTGAACATATTAGTATTCTCTCAAATTCGAATATGGCAAATTCGGGTATACCAAATGTAGATACTGCACAAAATCAGATGATGCAAATCGCTGGTGAAGTGGTCGATATTCAATATCATGGCGTTACTATCAAAATCGAATTTGATGTGCGTCATGAATCATTCACGCAAAGACTCATGATGGTGCTTTCCAACACTGCGCACACTGAAGCGCAACTACCGCAAGTTAAGCAAAAGCTCATGCTGTGCTGGCCAAAAAATCGCATAGTTATGCTAGAAACACATGCCAGCGATTAACCTGACATTTTATTGATGATGCAATCCGCAGTGACCTTATTATCAACCAGTAACACCAGCAATAAGACTTTGCGCTGGCTAACCAACACGCTATATCGTAAAGACAATCTTTTTTTGTTGTTATTACTCACGCTGCCGTTACTTTGGTTTTGTGTCGTTTACTTAGGCTCTTTGTTAGCCTTGCTTTGGCAAAGTTTTTACACCTTTGATAATTTCAGCATGCTGGTCACACCAGATTTAATACTAGAAAATTTCCGTAGCTTATTAGACGCGACCAACTTTGACATTATCTTGCGCACACTCACTATGGCGGTAAACGTGACGATTGCCACAGCCCTTATCGGCTTTCCCATTGCTTATTATATAACGTGCTATGTTAGCCCTGCTGAAAAAGGGTTTTTCTACGTGGCAGTTATATTGCCTATGTGGGCGAGTTACATCGTAAAAGCTTACGCATGGACTGTGATTCTATCGCAACAAGGGGTGCTCTATTGGCGTATCCATCATTTAGGGTTAGTGTCTGCACTCAATTATGTTTTGCAAATTCCGAACATAGGCGGC
>JAYTHN010000190.1:0-14628 GCA_043732505.1 Methylotenera sp. | reverse complement strand
CGCTTTAATTTTGGTGAATATTGCTACAAAATTATTAAATAAATTTAGAAGATAGTGCTGGCTTTAGAGTTTTTAAGCACTGTTTTCTAATTTTTTATGACAATATTTCTATATTTATAGAAATATAGATACTAAAAACGCAGTTACAATTCGCTTCACTTTCCCAAGGCGCTAGATTAGAAATTTTTAGGCAATTAGTACAGGCAGGTCCTAGTGGGTTAGCCGCAGGTGATATTGCCATCAAACTCAAGATTCTAGGCAGTACGCTATCATTTCATTTAAAAGAGCTTACCCATGCAGAGTTGGTAACTGCCAAGCAGACTGGTTGTATTATTTACTACGCAGCAGCTCTTAACGTGATGAATGACCTGTTAAGCTACTTAACAGAAAACTGCTGCCAATCAAAAAAATATTCTAGTGAAAACTTATGTTGCGACGCCTTATTATGTAACGAAGCAGTGAGCTAAAGATGCAATCAAAAAAATCAGCTATAAGTGCTTTTGAACGGAACCTCACTTAGTGGGTTTTGGGTTGTATTGCAGTTGGCATAACCTTAGGTAAGCGTATTCCAAGCAATAGGTAATATGCAGATTGCGCAGGTTAACCTCCCCGTTGCAAAGTTAATTTGGCTCATGATTATCCCAATGCTTGTCAAAATTGATTTGCGCAAAATGAAAGATGTGGCTGAGCACAGCAAAGGCATTGTGGTGACATTATCTATTAACTGGCTGGTAAAGCCATTTTCGATGGCGTTGCTGGCTTGGATATTTATTAGACACTTTTTTGCACCCTACTTACCTGCAGAACAGATTGATAGCTATATTGCAGGCTTGATTTTACTGGCAGCTGCGCCCTGCACTGCTTTGGTATTTGTATGGAGTAACTTGTGTGATGGCGATGCAAAATTCACGCTCTCACAAGTTGCAGTGAACGATGTGATTATGCTATTTGCGTTTCAAGGCCAGCAAATATTAGCGCAACCGCTCATTATTTTGTTGCTCGCTGTGCCTATTTTAATTTTGGTGCATTTCAACGCAGGATTGGCCTATTGGTTAAACAAAAAATTCGAAGTAGCCCATTGTGTGGCTGGCCCATCTTCATTGATTGGCGCATCTAACTTTTTTGAGCTTGCAGTAGCTACCGCAATCGCGCTATTTGGTTTTAACTCTGGCGCGGCGCTTGCCACGGTGGTTGGCGCGTTGATTGAAGTGCCTGTAATGCTCTCTGTAGTGGCGATTGTCAAAAAAAGCCGCGCTTGGTACGAGCAATAAACCATCTATCAAAGACTAAGAAAATAATATGAATATTCTATTTTTATGTACTGGCAATTCTTGCCCCTCTATTTTGGCTGAAGCTACTTTCAATGCAATTGGGCCAGAAAGCATGCATGCCATGAGCGCGGGTGGCCTGTCATCGGGTTTTGTACACCCAAAATCAATTGCGTTATTAACAAGCAGAGGCATTACAACCGATGGCTATTACAGTAAGTCTTGGGATAACTTGCCTAATACGTTAAATACAGTCACGCCAGATATAGTAATTACCGTATGTGGCAATGCCGCTGGTGAAACTTGTCCAGCTTATTTGGGCAAAGTGATTGGAGCGCATTGGGCGTTGAAGATCCTGCAAAAGTCACATGCACCGATGCAGAAATTGATGCTGCTTTTGAGACTTCGTACTTTTTGTTGCGTAAATGGATTGAAGCGTTTTTAGCATTACCCGCGTCAGTATTTGAAAATAAAGACCAACTTCAATCTAGCCTAAATAAGATTGGTGAGATTGTATATTTGCACACGCTCTTAACCTATAATTTTTTATGTCTTCAGAAATAACCCGAGCACAGATTGATGCATTAGCAGGCGCAACGATACTAGAGTTTGGCGCCACTTGGTGCGGCTATTGCAAAGCCGCGCAACCCATTATTTCATCTGCACTTATTAACCATTATGATGTTAAGCATATCAAAATTGAAGATGGTAAAGGCAAACGTCTTGGGCGCTCATATGCCGTTAAGTTATGGCCAACGTTGATATTTCTTAAAAATGGTATTGAGATAGCACGTATAGTTCGCCCTACTGACTCTGCCGAAATTGCTGAGGCTTTGAAATTGCTTAAACTTTAGTGCGGAATCAATATAGCAGGATTAACGTGAAGTAATCTTTTATACTTAAAATCTCTATTCAAATCACCAATTACAAAATGAATTCATCCAATTTAATAGGGTACTTAGCGGCTTTTTTAACGACCGCAGCCTTTGTTCCACAAGCCTACCATTCATGGAAAACCCGCGATTTATCAGGTATTTCACTGCCTATGTACTGCATGTTTAGCCTTGGCGTAGCTTGCTGGCTTATTTACGGTTTAGCGATTAACAGCTGGCCTGTTATTGTGGCTAATGCGATTACACTATTACTCGCTTGCTCAGTACTTTTATTAAAATTAAGGCATAGTTGAATAAGAGGTATCCTTTAGGACTTGTCATGGAGATAATCAGCAATTATGAGACGTTCAGCGTTAAGATCAATCAGCTTAATTGTCCGGTGGTAGTTGGAATTGAAGGCTTCTCTGGTTAAGGAAAGTCATTTTTAGCTGACGCTCTTGCAAAAAACTTAGGCACGTTGGTTATTAACACCGATAAATGTATAAGTGGTGAAGACGAATCAGTATCCTATCCAAATAGACCCAATTACAACCTTATCAAATCTACTATTACAAACGTTATCGTGGAACCTTCAATTGTAATTTTTGAAGGTATTTGCCTTCGGGAAACTATAAGGCGCTTGGGAACCGCTGCGAACTTTATGATCTACGTCAAGCGCGTTGGAGAAAATGGACTTTGGCATGATGGGTTTCATCTCGAAGATTACCAAACTGATGTTAAAATTTTCGAGAATTGCAAAGAGCCAAATCGCAGCGACTTCATTTACCACTTAATGGAACACCCACAAGAACAAGCCAACATTGTGTTCAATCGAATCGAGTGATTTCTGGCTAGTTCAAATCCAATGCTAAGTAATATAGAGCTATATTTTTGATATTCCTCTAACGTAAAATATCTATTTAACCAACTTATAAACTACAACACTATCACCCGCTGTATAACCAAATATCGAATTACCACCAGCAGCCACCGCTACATATTGCTCACCATCAACTTCATAGCTAATTGGTGGTGCGTTAACACCAGCATCAACATTTGCCTGCCATAACAAATCACCAGTATTACTGTTATAAGCATTAAAGTGACCATTGCCTTCACCCACAAATAATAAGCCAGTGCTAGTTGCAAGCACGCCACCTATTAAAGGTTGCTCTGTTTTTACTTGCCATTGCATTTTGCCTGTAGTGAGGTTAATGGCAGATATCACGCCCCAGCGTTCGTCTTTGGTAGGCTCTGACGATGCATAGCGAATGGCAGGTATACCATCTTTAGCGGGTTCATCTACCAGTGTGTATTTGATTGGCGCATGTATCGCCGCAACAAAGCTGGTTTGCGTGCTTTCATCCACCGCGCTTGGGCTCCAGTTTGAGCCACCTAAAATACCTGGGTAAAGTATGGTGCCTTCTTTAGTCGCTTTTGCGAATAGGTTTTTTTGCGGTACAAAAGCATCTGATTTAATGAGTAACTTGCCAGTAGCGCGGTCATTCACATAATACCAACCTGTTTTGCTTGCTTGCCCCACTGCTGGGATATTTTTACCGTCTTTTTTATAGTTAAATAACACTGGCGGGCTTGCTATATCGTAGCCCCATAAGTCATGTGGCACCTGCTGGTAATACCACTTGAGTTTGCCAGTTTCAGTATCTAACGCAACTAATGAAACGGTATAAAGATTATCCCCAGGACGTGAAATGTCGTTCATTTGCGGGCTTGGGTTGCCAGTACCAAAGAAAAGCGTATTGGTGTTGGTGTCAATCGCTGGTGTGCTCCAAGCTGAGCCACCGCCATAACGCCAAGCATCTTTGTTGTCTGCGAGGCTAGCTTTTTCAGCAGCGATATCTCTATTAAGCGAAATGCCATCTTCGGTGGTTTGCACAAAGGCGCCTTCCCAGCCTTGTGATGGAATGGTATCAAACTGCCAAATACTTTTACCGTTTTCCACATCATAAGCGGCTAAAAATCCAGGGCGACCATAACGGCCATCTACGCCAACTACTGCACCAAGTGGCGCATCTTTAGTCGGCTGATCTAAATGCAAGCCATAACCCACACCCGTAACACCTACAATCACCTTGCCGTGATAAACCACGGGTGCCATGGCGATACCAATACCGGTACCGCCGTAAGCTGCTTTGTGGGTGTCAGATTTGCTTAATGAAGTAATATTTTCAGTCAGCGCAGTATCTTCTGCTACATCAATATCCCAAAGCTTAGCCCCATTTTTAGCGTCTAACGCAATCAAGCGTGCATCTACCGTACCGATAAATACTTTACCGTCATTTACTGCTACGCCTCTATTGGCTGGGCCACAACACATTTTCCAATCGGCTTTACGCACATGTTTGTAACGCCATAATTCCTGACCTGTTTTTGCGTTTAGCGCCACAACATTGTTATAAGGCAAAGCCACATACATTACACCATTGGTCACAATTGGCGTTGCTTGAAAACTAGCTGCAACACCACTCTTAAAGTGCCAGGCTAGTTGCAAGTTTTTAACGTTTTTCTGGTTAATTTGTGTCAGTGGCGATAAACGCTGATTGGTGAAATCACGTCCAAAGCTTGGCCACTCTTTGCTAGCCACATTAACTTGCTTATTAGCCAAACCACTACAGGCGGCAGTTGCAAGGCATGTAAGTAATAAAAGGCTTTTTGATAAAGTGCGTTTTAATTGCAGGCTAGTTAATCGCTGATGCATATCAATCTTCTTTCTGATTTAACACAAAAATTTGTAATATTCTTAAAGTATACAGATGTGTATACTTTTTGCCAATTTTTACTAAATTGATTTGCAACTATCGAAAGTACTAGTCAATAAAGTATTTAGGAGAATAATTTAAAAATTTGAATCTATTTTGCATCTCACCCGTATATATCTTAATAGACAATGAAGTTGTTTCTTCACAATAGATTATGGCATTAACAAAAATTCTGGAGAGAATGCACGTATCAGCATCAAAGTAAGTTTTTAATTTCAGCACTCATTGCTGACTGTTTCACCCTTAGCGCTAACATTGCGCTGGCAGAGATGGCTACAAGCAACAAACTATTATTAACTGGCGGTGTTTCACAGTTAGAGGGTGCTGCAGATGGTGGATTAACCCCGTGGGCAGTCATTGGGGGCTATGGAACTAATAATGAAATTGGTGGCAACCTTCATTATACTTATGCGAAAACTAACGATTTTAAACTCGACAGCTACGGCATTACAGTTGGTATTTATGACCGTGTAGAACTTTCAATTGCGGAACAATCATTCGATGTAAGTGATTTGAGAGGTAAGGTGCAAGCAGGATTGGGTGCAGATGCTATTAGCCGCGACACTGTAGACCAAACAATAGTAGGGGCAAAAGTGCGCGTATTCGGTGAGGCAGTGCTTGATGCAGATACTTGGGTGCCACAAGTTGCACTTGGTATGCAATACAAAAAATCATGACGGTGAATTTGTAACTGGTGGTGTTATTGGCGCAAAAAAAGATCATGGCGTAGATTTATATGTGGCAGCAACTAAATTATTGTTAGATAAAAATTTATTATTGAATAGTACTTTTCGTCTAACTAAAGCTAATCAGTTTGGATTATTGGGTTTTGGTGGCGATAAACATGATAGCTACAAACCAGAACTTAAGCTTTCAGCCGCTTACTTGCTTAGCAAAAAAGTAGCAGTAGGGGCTGAGTATCGTATGAAGCCAAATAATCTTGAAAACACTGAGGGTGGGGCTGTCAATTTACAAGAGGATGACGCATTTGACGTTTTTGTAGCCTATGCGCCAACCAAAAATGTTTCCTTAACATTGGCTTATGTAAACCTCGGCAATATTGCGACTGTAAAAGCAGTTGGGGCAGACTATGGCAAGCAAGGCTCTGTTTACCTATCGGCACAAGTTGGCTTCTAAGTCACTCAACAATATAAGTATTATATTTATTCAAAGGATCAAATCATGAGTTTTAAAGTTAAAACGATAGTTATCGCATTATTTGCAGAGGCAACGTTCATGCATACGTTACCTGCAATGGCAGTTATGGACGCTGCACACAGCCCTAACTTAGGCAACACAACGATGGAAGGCACTGAAACATTTCAAGCATTTGGTGGTAAAGAAGGCTTAGTAAAAATCATGGATGACTTCATGATAGGTTTAGTGGCTGTCCCGCGAACTAAACCATTTTTTGATAACAATAAACAAGCCTTTATTAAAGCGGTGTTAGTAGAACAAATGTGTGAACTAATGAATGGTGGCTGTAAGTACCCAGATCGCGATATGGCAACTGCGCATGCAAACATGAAAGTCAATCGTGAGGCATTTAATGCCTTAGTGGAACAATTTCAATTTGCAATGAATAAGCATGATGTGCCGTTTTCAGCACAAAATAAATTGTTAGCCAAATTAGCACCTATGTATCGTCAAATTGAAACAACTGATGGTGCTGCAGTTCCGCCGACTAAGTTGAGTGGTCAGTAAATATGTAATTTAATGATTTCACAGAGCTAGGCTTTGTAATTAGAGTTTTTTGATAAAAATTAACTAGCGATGTGAAATTGTTAACAAAAAATAATCATCCGTATCATTTATTACTAGTATGATTTTGTAATTACTTAAACCATGATTATTTAACAATAGAATCGACCAAAACTTATGGCTATTAATCAACTCAATACTCCAGCAGACCTCGCAGAAATGCTGTCTAAGACAAGTCAAGGCGATAGGCAAGCTTTTGAAAGGCTTTATCAAGCGACATCTGCTAAATTATTTGGCCTTGCTTTACGCATATTAGCCAGTAGAGACTTAGCCGAGGAAGCTTTGCAAGATGCTTTTGTTAAAATTTGGCATAGTGCAGATACTTATCAAACAGATAAAGCTGCCGTAATGACTTGGATGACAGCAATTGTTAGAAATAGGTGTCTTGATTTGTTGCGCGCAGCGCCAAAAGAACACGGTCTCAACGAAGATGAAAGCTTTGATGATTGGGCATCAGACGATCTAGGTCCAATGGAAGCAGCTGCATCTCAAAGCGACACCAAAGCCTTGATGCAATGTATGCAACAGCTAGCACCATTGCAAAGACAGGCGTTCGCTTTAAGCTATTTTCATGGTTTAGCACATGAGCAATTAGCCAGCCAGTTAGCGCAGCCGTTAGGTACAGTAAAAACTTGGTTAAGACGTGGTTTAGAAACGCTTAAAAACTGCATGGGGCATCAAGCTGGAGGGAGCGTTAGATGAGATACGACAATCCAAATACACGTGATGTACTAGCCGCCGAATATGTACTTGGCACCTTACGTGGCGGTGCTCGTAAACGTTTTGAATCGCTTGCAGTTACCCGTAGTGACTGGAAGTTTGCTGCAAATTGGTGGTCTTCACGTTTACATTTATTAGCGGATACGGTGCCTGCTGTTGCACCGCGTAAACAAGCATGGCAAAGCATAGAAACACGATTATATGGCAATAAGTTACCGTCAACACCAAGCTGGTGGCGCATGCTAGCTTTAGGCTCCACGGGTATCATGGCCGCATTAGCGATACTGATGATCACAAGAGCACCTGAAGTAATTGAAGTACCGGTAAAAGTAGCAGTTGAAGTGCCAGTACCTGCAACGGTAGCTTTACTAGCGGGTGCAGATTCAAAGCCTGGCTGGATGTTAGCTTTGGCTAAAAACAAAACTGGTCAATCTGAAGTTAGAGTGACTGCATTAGCCAGTTTAAAACTAGCTTCTGACAAATCATTTGAACTTTGGATATTACCACCAGACAAATCCGCACCTGTTTCATTGGGTTTACTACCGCAACATGGTAACCAACAATTAGTAGTGAGCGCAAAAACAGCTGCCTTATTGCAGCAAAGTGGCTTAGCCGTCAGCTTAGAACCTGCGGGAGGCTCACCAACGGGTCAGCCTACGGGTGCTGTGTTGTATCAAGGTAAGCTCACTGAAATCTAATAACCACACTAAATATGTGCACTAAATTTAATTTTAACTTTTATTAAATTGATTGAAAAATAAAAGGCTAAATTCAGTACGCATCATTATTAAAAGGCAAGTAATGCAAATAAAAAATTTAGCCATTAACATGGCAGAAAAAGGCTGGATGCCAGATAGTTTGATTAGGTTTGGCATCATACGTTTATCAGAAACTCGGCTGCAAGAAATTCATGCAAATAACTGTGAAATAGGCGCTCAGATTGAGTATGACTTCATTACAGCAATGAATACTGCACCCATCGCGCTAGTACCAGAGTTGGCTAATGCTCAACATTATGAAGTACCAGCTCAATTTTTTCAGTTATGTTTAGGTAAGCATCGCAAATATAGCAGTTGTTTTTGGCTGCCAGATACCAAAAATTTAGATGAAGCTGAAGCAAATGCGCTACAACTTAGTTGCGAGCATGCAGATTTAGAAGATGGGCAACAGATATTAGAGCTAGGCTGTGGCTGGGGCTCGCTTACTTTATGGATGGCAGCACATTACCCCAACAGCCAAATTACGGGGGTTTCTAACTCAAACACTCAGCGTGAATATATTACGGCCACTGCTAGAGAGCGTGGTTTAACTAATATTAAAATCATCACTTGCGACATGAATACCTTCTCACCTAGTGAATACAGCACGCAAAAACAGTTTGACCGTGTAGTGTCCGTAGAGATGTTTGAACACATGCGTAACCATCAGTTGTTATACGGCAAAGTACATGATTGGCTAGTGCCAGGTGGTAAATTCTTTATGCATATTTTCGTGCATCGTTCAACACCTTATGCCTTTGAAGTACAAGGTGATGATGACTGGATGAGCCAGTTTTTCTTCTCAGGCGGCATGATGCCTAGTGATGATTTACCACTACGCTTTCAACAAAAATTAAAGCTTAATCAGCGCTGGCGCTGGGATGGCACACATTACGAAAAAACCGCCAATGCTTGGTTAGAAAATATGGATGCGCATCAAGATACGATAACGCCTATTTTAGAGAGCACCTACGGGGCAGAAAATACAGTGATGTGGCGCAACCGCTGGCGTATTTTTTATATGGCCTGTGCTGAATTATTTGGTTATAGAGATGGTCAAGAGTGGTGGGTAACGCATTATCAATTTGAGCGTCCCTTATAATTCAACATCTTTTGATATGTAAACGTTTTATACAAGTGAAAATAGCGTGGCTACTGCCTTTAAATTTAGCCATGCAGTGGAAAGTGAAGTGAAAATTGAGAGCGTACAGCATTGGTCATCATTAATTTTATCTTGTTTCAATTAGCGTGGTTTGCCTGTGTATTAGGGGCGGCTAAAGCCATGCCATGGCTTGGTGTGGGTGCTACAGTTGTAATATTAGCTTGGCATTTTTATACGGCCAAGCAAGCTAAACCTGAAGCATTATTGATGTTAATGGCTTTGATGATAGGCGCTATTTTTGATCAAGTCATGCTTTCTAGCCATTTAATTGATTACATGCATCATGGTTGGAGTGCTGATATCGTACCTGTTTGGATTTTAGCGCTTTGGCTCGGATTTGCTACAGCGCTTAATGTGACTTTACGTTGGATGCGTGGACGTTACCTGATTGCGATAATATTTGGCGCGATAGGGGCTCCACTAGCTTATCTAAGCGCAGCTAAATTAGGCGCTTTAACATTACTAGGCACAGCAACATATATAGCACTGGGCATTGGCTGGGCCATTATCACGCCACTGTTGCTAATCATTTCAACCAAGCTGGATGGATTCAAGGAGGCCAACGAATGATACATTGGCAAATATATAGTGCGGGTTTGATTGCAATCAGTTTATTTGCCCTCGCCGGCTGGATTTTAAGCTTAGCTAGAGATAACGTCACACATGTTGACAGTATGTGGAGCTTATTTTTAGGCATGTCAGCATATACATATGCACTATTTTTTTATGAGCTGAATACACGGACTATTTTAGTATTAGTGTTGGTCACCATCTGGGCAATCAGGCTATGTGGCTATTTAACTTGGCGTAATTGGAACCCGCATGAAGATCATCGCTACGCAGCGATACGTAAAAATAACGGACCACATTTTTGGTTTACCAGCCTCTATATCATCTTTGGCTTGCAGGCTATACTCGCCTGGATTATCTCTATGCCACTATTTGGCGCGATAGAATCAAAATTACCATCCAACGACTTAGATATTTTAGGTGGCATCATCGTCACTTTTGGTTTTCTTTGGGAAACAATTGGCGATTGGCAACTTTCTAGCTTCAAGTCTAAACCAAGCAATAAAGGTAAAGTGCTCAATACAGGCTTGTGGCACTACAGCCGCCACCCTAATTATTTCGGCGAGTTCTGTGTGTGGTGGGGATTTTATCTAATTGCCCTTGCAGGCGGGGCTTGGTGGACAATTGCAGGGCCTATTTTGATAAGTGTTTTACTGCTGAAAGTAAGTGGCGTTGCATTATTAGAGAAAGACATTACCGAACGTCGTCCCGAATACGCTGCATATATTAAAAAGACGAATGCTTTCTTTCCTGGCGTCCCCAAATAAGCTTGCAGGTATTGAGGACTACTCAACTGAACATTTTCTGCGTTATTTAAGTCCAAACTTTTTAAATAAAAACATCTGGAACGTCTTAACTAACGTATATATATTTAAAGGGTATTTAAAAACATGAAAATTACTCAACTAGCCATTTTAATTGCTTCTATAACAGCCTCTGAGGTTACATTTGCCAAAGAATGGGCGTTTGATGTGTATTTAGATAAAAATAAAATCGGACAACATACTTTTAGTTTAAATGATGCAAACGAATTAACTAGCAAGGCTAAATTTAACGTCAAAGTATTATTTATTAACGCTTACCAATATGACCACAAAGCGGTTGAAAAATGGCAAGGTGACTGCTTAGCAAGCTTAGGAGCACACACGGTTGAAAATAAGGTCATAACTGATATTAAAGGCAAACTCACTGATGCTAATTTTGTTGTTGATGATGGTAAAAATAAGCAGAGCCTGCCAGCCTGCAGTATGACTTTTGCGTATTGGAATCCAAAGATACTGACGCAAACTAAGTTACTTAACCCACAAAATGCAGAGTGGCTAGACACCAAAATCACTAAGTTGGGTGCAGAAACAGTAGTGGTAAAAGGTAAAAGTATTGAAGCTACCCACTACAAAATAGAGGGAGATTTAGCAGGCAAAAGCAAGTTGAAAATTGAGTTATGGTATAACGCTAATAATGATTGGGTGGCACTTAAATCTATTACGTCTGAAGGTTACACCATTAACTATAAATTACGTTAGATTTGGAACTCACATGACTATTTCATTGATTAAAAGATTATTACTTATGACTATTTTAGCAAGCATATTATCTGCCTGTGCCACGAACCAATTGGCACCAATTGCCACGGTTTCGCGCGTTGACTTACCCAAATTCATGGGAAGTTGGTATGTGATTGCAGCAATTCCAACTGCGATTGAAACTGAGTCTTACAATGCAGTTGAATCTTATCAACTAGATAAAGATGGATCCATTGCAACAACATTTACTTATAATAAAGGTAGCTTAGATGGTAAGTTGAAGATTTATAACCCGCGTGGCTTTGTCATTGAAAATAGTGGTAACGCTTTGTGGGGCATGCAATTTATTTGGCCGATAAAAGCCGAATATCGTATCGCATACTTGAATGAAGATTACACACAAACTATTATCGCTAGAAACGCGCGCGACTATGTATGGATTATGGCGAGAACGCCCACCATTACTGATGTGGAATATGACAAGTTAACGAAGCTTGTTGCCCAATATGGTTATGACTTAAGTAAACTGCGCAAAGTACCGCATAACGAAAGTAATCATAAGTAGTTTTTAAAAACTAGTTAATCCAGCAAAAAAATAACAATCAATTAGGGAAGCACTCTTAATTAGGTATATATCAATATTATGTTCAAAAAACTCATTAAATGGTTTGATAATGATGCTGTTAAATTTAAAGGCAGTGCGCAGACGCAACAGGCAAATTGGCAACAAATTGATTGGCCACGCGTCATCCCTTTCGTACTCATTCACTTAGCTTGTTTAGGTATATTTTGGGTTGGCTTCAGTTGGTTTGCACTGAGTTTTGCCATCTGCCTTTATGCGTTACGGATGTTTGCTGTAACGGGCTTTTACCATCGTTATTTTTCACATAAAGCTTTCCGTACTACCCGTTTTTTTCAATTCATACTCGCTGTATTTGGTGCATCTGCGGTGCAGCGCGGTCCTTTGTGGTGGGCTTCCCATCATAGGCACCATCATGTCAATTCTGATGAAATTGAAGATGCACACTCACCAGTACAACATGGGTTTTTGTGGAGCCATTTAGGTTGGTTTTTATCGAACAAACACTTTGCTACGCAAACTGAGCGGGTAAAAGAGTTAGCTAAATTTGTAGAATTAAGGCTATTGGATCGGTTTGATGTGATAGTGCCTACGTTGTTAGGCATAGGGATTTATTTACTGGGCGTTTGGTTAGATGACTATTATCCAAATCTTGGTACTAATGGTTTGCAGTTATTAGTATGGGGCTTTGCAATATCAACGGTATTTTTATATCATGCCACATTCACGGTAAATTCACTCGCACATGTATGGGGTAAACGTAGATATGCAACGACTGACCATAGCCGTAATAATATTTGGATTGCACTCATCACATTGGGTGAAGGTTGGCACAATAATCACCACCACTTTCCAGGCTCAGCGCGGCAGGGATTTTATTGGTGGGAAATTGATTTTACTTACTACGGCTTAAAAATGTTGGCTGCCTGTGGTTTAATCTGGGACTTGCGTACAGTACCACTGGCTATTCGCGAATCACGTAAAATCAAGTATTAAAACAACATAACTATTCTAAAGAAAGACCTCGATTGAAAATAGCGATTATAGGAAGCGGTATTGCCGGCAATACCATTTCTCACCATTTATACAAAGAGCATGATATTACCGTGTTTGAAGCTGAAAGCCATATTGGCGGCCATACCCATACACATCACATTCAATATGAGGGCCGCAATTACAATGTAGATACAGGTTTTATTGTATTTAATGACCGTACCTACCCCAATTTTATTGCACTATTAGATGAGCTAAAAGTCGCTTGGCAGCCAAGTGATATGAGCTTTAGTGTTCGCTCTGAAAAAAATGGATTAGAGTATAACGGCACCAGTTTAAACACGCTCTTTGCGCAACGTAGTAACTTATTTAAATCTTCTTTTCATCAAATGATTCGTGATATTTTGCGTTTCAACAAAACTTCGCTAGCGTTATTAAGTGATGGTAATGAAATTAGGCTGGGCGATTATTTACAACAAGGCCAATATAGCAAGCAATTTATAGATCACTATATCATTCCTATGGGCGCTGCCATTTGGTCGACAGAAGCGCGCCAAATGTTAGACTTTCCTGCACGCTTTTTTGTAAGATTCTTCCATCATCATGGCATGTTAACTGTAAACGATAGGCCGCAATGGCGCACAGTGACGGGTGGTTCTGCAAGCTATGTGAACGCCCTCACGGAACCATTTAAACACAAAATAAAACTTAATACGCCAATAGAAAGTGTGCGTAGACTTAAAACTTCAGTCCGTATTAAACCGTTATTTGGTGATGAAGAAAAGTTTGATTATGTATTTTTTGCCTGCCACAGCGACCAAGCTTTGAAAATGCTAAGTGATAGCAGTCAGGCCGAGGTTGATATATTAAACGCGATTCCATATCAAGAAAATACAGTATATTTACACCATGATAGCTCTCTCATGCCTAAGCGTAAACTTGCTTGGGCTGCGTGGAATTATCATGTGACTGAACAGCCAATGGATAAAGTTGCGGTCACTTACAATATGAATATTTTGCAAAACTTGCAAAGCAATGAACCGTTACTAGTCACTCTAAACCACACTAATCTTATTAATCCAGCCAAAGTGATTAAACGGTTAAAATATATGCATCCCGTCTACACCGTCGCAGGGGCTGCCGCACAAGCAAGGCATGCTGAGATTTGCGGTGTGAACCGCACTGGATTTGCTGGCGCTTACTGGCGCAATGGCTTTCATGAAGACGGTGTAGTAAGCGCATTGGCAGCACTTAAACACTTTGAACGTTTTAATGCAGTGCAATAGTCGTTACTTTTTTTAATGCTTAATAGCGCAGTTTACAAAGGCTTGGTAACCCATAATCGCTTTTCTCCTAAGCAACATCGCTTTCGTTATAAAGTTTTTATGATGTACCTCGATTTAGACGAGTTACCAAATTTATTTCAAAATTTCAAACGGTGGTCTTATCAAAACAAAAACTGGGCATGGTTTAACCGCGCAGACTATTACGGTGACCCAGCAATACCGTTGCGTAATGAAATTGGGAAATTAATCACTCAATCCACTGGAAACGCACTGCGTGGCAAAATTTGTATGTTGACCAATATGCGCTATTTTGGTCACTGTTTTAATCCTGTCACTTTCTATTATTGCTTTGAAA
>JAYTHN010000189.1:0-4783 GCA_043732505.1 Methylotenera sp. | reverse complement strand
AACCCTATTGATTTATTCATTGGTATAGATGCTCCAGACTTTAATTTTTGGCTAGAGAAGAAACTAAAAAATAAAGGTATTAAAACCATTCATTATGTCAGTCCATCTATTTGGGCTTGGCGAAAAAATCGTATTAATAAAATTAAACAAGCAGTGACGCATATGATTGCTCTTTTTCCATTTGAACCCGTTTTATATGCACAAGCTGGTGTGCCTGTGACTTATGTAGGTCATCCGTTGGCAGATATATTGCCGATTGAGCCAGATGTGAATGGCGCTAGGGAAGGCTTAATGTTAAAGTCTCATGCCCTAGTGATTGCAATGTTGCCAGGAAGCCGTCAAAGTGAAGTGCAACAACATGCACAGTTATTTGTTAAAACGGCTAAGCTAATATATGCCGATCATCCAAATGCAATATTTTTAGTACCTTTGATCACGCGTGAAACGTGCCAAATATTTGAATTAGCTATTTTTCATGAAGCTGAAATTTTGCCTATTCAAATATTATTTGGCCATGCACATGATGCAATGGAGGCTGCTGATATAGTAATTGTGGCATCTGGTACCGCAACATTAGAGGCCGCGCTACTTAAAAAGCCAATGGTCATTACTTATAGAATGTCTAAATTAAGTTGGCAATTATTGAAGCGTATGCGCTTACAAGCTTATGTAGGCTTGCCAAATATCTTAGCAGGGAAGTTTGTCGTACCTGAGCTTTTACAAGAAGACTCTACGCCAGAAAAACTTGCTGAAGTGGCCATGAGGTTAGTCAGCGATTCTGATTATTCATCTGAAATTAAACAAGAATTTACTAAAATTCATCATAGCTTGCGGCAAAATACCGCTGAAAAAGCGGCTAATGTGATTCTTTCACATTTAAGCTGATTGCATACAGCTTGCATAACATTGATTGAGCCTTCAATACAAATAGTTTGTGGTGTAGACGAGGCAGGGCGCGGTCCTTTAGCAGGGGCTGTATATGCTGCTGCAGTGGTTTTAAATCCAGAACGACCTATTTTAAGGTTAGCAGATTCAAAAAAACTCTCAGAAAAAAAGCGTGATTTGTTAAGCATAGAAATCAAACAACACGCGCTAGCTTGGGCAATCGCAAGTAGTAGTGTTGAAGAGATTGATACTATCAATATTTTACAAGCCAGTCTTTTAGCCATGCAACGTGCTATTGAACAACTTCAAATACAATTCAAAATTACACCCGATTTAGTGCAAGTGGATGGTGATCAACGTCCAAAAATTAACTTACCATGCGAAGCAATTGTACAAGGCGATAGCAAAGTCCAAGCAATTTCAGCAGCATCGATACTTGCGAAAGTAGCAAGAGATGCTGAATTATATAGATTGGATGCGCAATATCCGCAATACGGGTTTGCTAAGCATAAAGGTTATCCAACCGCTTTACATTTAGAAATGCTGGCTTTACATGGCGTTTCAGCGATACATAGACTTAGCTATGCACCTGTAAGAAAATTATTGAGTTAAGATGTGTGAATTAGGTTATCTTAACTATAAAGCCAATAATAAAAATACGGTTGGTTTTTTATTTAAATTGGGTAGCGCTGAGTTTTTCCAAGCAACAACTGACTTACTGACGATAAATTCATCTTCCAAACTGATATTACAGGCAATACATAATTTGGTCGTTGGATTGCAGTGCGCTAAAATATCATCAAGTAAATGTTGATTACGGTATGGCGTTTCAATGAAAATCTGTGTTTCATGATGTTTATTTGAGTTCTTTTCAATGTCTTTCAAGCGCTGAATCCGCGCGGCCTTATCCGCCGGGATATACCCCAAAAACGTAAAACGCTGACCATTAAATCCAGAAGCCATTAAACTCAATAAAATTGAGCTGGGACCAACCAGTGGTGCAACTTTTATACCCTTTGCATGTGCTAATTCAGCAAGCTTTGCGCCAGGGTCTGCAACGCCTGGACAACCTGCTTCACTCATCAAACCTACGTCTAGACCTGCTAATAAGGGCTTAAGTAAGTTAGGTAGTTCTGGGTCTGTAGTATGCTCATTTAAAGTGAGCATTTGTAGTTCACGTACAGGCTTTAAAGTTTTAATCGTACTTAAAAAATGGCGCGCAGTTTTTTCATTTTCAACAACAAATATTTCAAGTTTCTGCGTAATGCTAACGACTTCAGGTGGTAAGACCTTGGTAATGTTGTCATCACCAAGCGTCACAGGGATTAAATAAAGCGTTCCAAATTTCACAAGATTCCTAACTTAAGTTTAATGATTACTTGTTAACTTAAATCAATATTTAACAACAGTGCGATAGTTAAGTGTAGTGTTACTTTCAGCAGGGATTTCAACTTTCCATATTGCCAGTTGGCTATTTACCTTTTGATGTGGCTTGCTTTCAGAAGTGATTTTCCAATCACCACTAATGGGCTCTTGAATCGTCACTAATACTTTTTCTTTTTTAGCATTTTTCAAAGTAATTTGGTAGGCGCTTTCATAAGAGTTAGTACCTTTAGATGGTCGCAGCAGTACTTTAAAGTCAGTTTGTTTCTTATCACCTGTAACGTCAAAAGATTCACCTAATTTGAGACGCACCACTTCATTTTTTGGCGTATGGTCGATACTATCTTCACCAACAAATTGTGCGTTACCTTGATTATCTTTTTTGTAAACACGCATAATCCCTTTAGGTAGTGGCATACCTAATTTAGCGGCCTCTTTATTATCAAACTCAACAAAGACAGCAACTTTTATTTTACTGTCCAGGTCGCCATATTGTGCTTGATAATAGTAATCTGCACCACGCAATACCAGCTCCTTACGAGCAGGAACTCCTGTGGCTGAAAGTAGTGCTTCTTGCTTGGTTTGATTTTCAGCAATTGTTGTTGGGTGATCAAGAGAATATAAGTGGTATTCCAGCAATGACTCCTCTGCCATAGGCGTTGGAGCTTCTGCCATCATATCTACACTTTTACGCATAGCCATCGCACGCGGAAAGTTTTCTTGAACACGATTCACATCACCAGCGACCAATTGTAATTTGGCATTGTTATAACTCGTACCGCTAGTATTGGTTAACGTTACCCAGCCTGACAAATCTACCCTATCTTCTTTTGGGCTAAGTTCGACTACATAATCCGCTTTCCAAGCCAAGCCACTAGTTAAATAGCTAAGCTCAATTGTTTGTTCAGTACTTATTTTGTTATTAATCTGAGTAACGAGCGTAGGGCGGTCACGCAGATTTGCTGGAATATCATCGTAAACGATGCGTCCTGGAATGCCAGTTTCAATTCGATTACCTACTCTAAGCACGACGCCATTAGTTGCTGATAGCACGGTTGCTTGCTCAACTTTCTCTTCACCCGTTGTCGGGTTAGTTTTAACAATAGAAACGGTTCTGCCCACGTATTTTTCTAGTAATTTTTCTGGCGTTAGCAAATCAAAAGCAAAATTTTGCTCAAGCGTTAAAAAGCTGCCAGGATTGCTCAGACTGCGTAGTAAAGCTGTTTCTGGGCGCATCTGACCACTTACATCGAGTATGGCCAGCTTTTGCAAGCCGCTATTTAATTTTACTTTACGTTGATCTTTTACCAGCGCTAAATTGTTGTTATAAATAGTAACAGCAACGTTTTTTTGGTCATTAATCGTGCTTTTTATTTCATTAGTTTCCAATGCAATCGCTCCTGAAGAAAATGGTGCTATAGGTAACGTGCATAAAACAGCAATGGCTAGGTTGTGGCGTTTTAACATTTAAATCTCCAAATTTAGAAAACTGATATTGATTCAATATATCAATAAAAATATGAATAATTCAATGGAAAGCATAAAGTTAAGCAGATAACGACTACATCTATATTAAGTAGACGCATTATATTATGTGTACGCCTTCATTTTGTAACATGGTCACTAATTTAATCAGTGGCAAGCCTATTAAAGCATTTGGGTCATCACCAGTCATTTTTTCTATAATTACAATCCCTAAACCCTCTGACTTGGCGCTGCCAGCACATTGATAAGGTTGCTCTTTAATGAGATAGTTTTCAATTTGTGCATCGCTTAAATTTCTAAACTTCACTAGATATGGCACGACCTCAGCTTGCATATTATCTGTTACAGGATTATAAAGACATAAGGCACTGTGAAAAATCACCTCACGGCCGCGCGTAAAACGTAGTTGCTTAGTTGCATTATCATGACTAAGTGGCTTGCCTAATTGTAGATTATCTAACGTGGCCACTTGGTCACAACCAATAATGAGCGCAGTGTGGTTGCTTAATCCTACTTTGCGCGCCTTAACTTGGGCTAACCTTAATGCAGTTTTTTGCGGTAGCTCATTTATCAAAGGACTCTCATCTACATCTGGGGCAATGCAACTAAATGATATTTGCAAGCGTGCAAGCAATTCACGTCGAAAGATTGAGGATGAAGCTAATATTAATTTTGTATTCAATGTATGGGCGTTGCTAAATAAAAATGTGTGGTTTTTGATTTTTGAATTATTTAGTTTAATCCATAATCAATTGTCAGATTATCTCTATTATAGTTGAAACCAATTGAGCATACTTAACCCTTATTTTTTGAACAGCTAAATTTAACCTACTAATATAATTAGCGGGATAATCATGAAATTAGAGATAGAGCACAAAATTGCATTAGTAACAGCTTCATCAGGTGGCATAGAGCTTGAAATTGCCCGATCATTAGCCCCAGAAAATGCAAAAGTAGTAATAAATGGGCTACACAATCAAATGCTGATAAAGCAATCGCCGACATATTACAAAGTCATCCTGATGCGAAT
>JAYTHN010000188.1:0-4785 GCA_043732505.1 Methylotenera sp. | reverse complement strand
AGTGAAGACATCTTCCGTAAGATCGTTGACTCTTATTATTCGCTCATCTATTGAAAAGCACATCAAGATCTTTTTTGATTTAATTAGTCCCATCTAATACTGATACAGCCTTGCATTCGCGGCACAAACCAGTCTAAGTTTTAGGCCAAATCTCTAACGAATTAGTTATATATCGACACCAATACCTCGGGCCTGTAATTGGCTAGAAACTCAACTCTTGAAATCTGAAGCAGTCCACTGGGACCCTCTAAGACATAGAAAAAGTCGTGCAGCAAACTGACGAATCCTAAAAAGAAAATCAATCTTCCAGTTCTCTTTGACGCATACCATGCAGGATGGTACGAAGAAAATAGACTTAATGAAAATGTCTGGTGATGTTGATAAACACTTTGCGATAATGATGAAAATACAACATCAGCAAGCATTAAACATGGCTAAAATTGGGGTTGACCAAGGCATATCACCACAAATAAAAGCAATGGCGAAGAAAATTGTCTCCGCTCAAAAAAAAGGAAATAACTGAATTAGATACTTGTCTATCTAAAAAAGTAATGTCAATTAGTCTCATATAATAACTAGAAAAAAAATATAAAAGAAGTGTTGCACAAACGACCTTATTTAAAGCTTTTATATAGGTGCAATTGCCCTTTGTTTCTATGGATATCATGATGTATGTCATATGCAATCAGCTTAATAATGTAATTCCAAATATTAATATTTGTGTCTGTTGTTTATGAATCGTATTCTCGCCAAAAATACTTTAGTCGTTAACTTTAAACTAAAAACTCATATTCTAGTTGTGCATTTAAGGTGCTATTTTCAGCGCCATCGCAAGCACCAAACAAACAGGCAGCGTTATATTTAATAGCCTGATGGTTACATAATGCTAGTTTGCCGAATATTGCAGAACCTACACGGTGTTTCTGTGCATTGCTATCATCCCAATGATTCCATTTTCCAACCTCACCCAATCCTTGTTCTCCAACTTCCAGTGCTGGGAGCTAGTGATATTTAACCTGCCATTGGTAGCCAGCTTCTATGATTTGTTCTTGATCACGTCCTCCACCGAAAGTACGCTCAAATTGTACATTAGCGTTAAGCTGCAATTTACCTAAGTCTGTCTGGAATAAAGGACCAAATTTAAATTCATAAGGATGTCCGTTTTGCAATGGGGCTTTGATCTCAGTAGTAAAACCGATATCAATAAAATATTTGTCTTTTTCGGTGAGCTAAAATTTGTTCTCAAATTTAAAGATGCTGATGCCTTCCACAGCCTGCTGTTTCTCGCTTGAGATAGATTTCGGTAAACTAGTATTCTGTAGCTCCATAGCCAAAACCTAAACTCATGACATGCTCACGGTCCTCACCAGACACTTTACCGGTACCATTTTTTAAATCTATTTCACGTTCGCCATAATCGACGTGCGGTGTGTAGACATAGTCAGCTGGACCAGCGATTGCGCCAGCACTAACCGTGGCTGAAAGTAGTGATAGCCACTAATTGAAATAGACGTGTTGGATGCTAATGTTACTTTTAACTTCTTAGTAAGTTATGGTTAATGTGCGTGGATCGGAGCCTGAGCAACTACCAGTAGCGCATGTGCCTGCTTGTCCAGCCACCATTGAGCCATTGATAAAAAACGTTTGTTCAACACCACTACCACTGCTGCTAAATGTATTTGTCCCTCCGCTATTGGTATTCCTTAGTAGTAAAGAATATTGCAAACCACTTACTACGCCGCTGTTAGCATCTAATGACATAGTGTATGGCAATGTGCTTGTACATGTAGCTCCAAAACTAGCGCTAGCGTTAACTGTGGCACCTAATGAGTTATAAGTACCGAAGTTGACATTGCCTGGAGCAGAGGTAATACGGCACACTGCCGGTGAAAAAATGGAAACTGGTAATGTATTGTTTGTTGGTATAATCGAACCAGTATGCGTTAAGGTCATACTAACGGTATCAGTATAAGTGCCCGTCGCTAAACCAGTTTGGCCTGCAGGAATGCATCCCCAATAGCTCGTTGTGACTGAAGTTGGTGTGAGCCCACTTAAGGTCATGCTGCCTCCCCCAGTAGGCAAACTTGCACCTCCTCTCCATTGTGTGGCACATGCACTATCGATATATAAATCATATCCAATAAGGTTGCTAGCGTTCAGAAGAGCTTGATTCGCAATCCCTTTAGCATTTTGCCCATTATTAACCTTTACACTGTAGGTTTCTGTAGTTGGGTCAATGGTTAACCCCCTCGTACATGTAACCGTAAAGCTACTCTGGGTAATGTTAGTACCAGCGTTTGCAGGTACATAGGCCGCAGTAAAGCCAGACGATGCGACACTACAACTGATGATTGCTTGCGCTGCACTGGCGAAAATTAGGAAAAAAGCTGTAATTATCAACCTTATAAAATTTAGTTTCATCTTTTAATACCTTTGCAAAGTAGCGGGCCTAAGCGTGGAATTTCATCTTGGCTTTCTGGCGGCAATGTGACATCAAATTTACATTGTTGTTCTTTCCAGTTAAGTAATATATGGTTGGTAGCTTGCAGCCCAGTTACGAATGCCTCTCCACGTCGAGCTACGTAAAACTCTTGTGTATCACCTACAATTTGCACAGTAGCGCCTGATGGCGCTGAGTCTCCATCATCCAGCTTAATTTTTAGCAAAGCACCTCGACCACTACGCACCGGAAAGCTTAACTTAACGCCACTGCGCCATGTCGGGACTACATCTAGTTCAATCGAATCAATCTCAGCACTAATTGCCAAATCTTGTGCGTTGAGCCGTATTGAGTTTTTTTGATAAGGAGATAGATTCGGAATCAAAGCAATGCCTTTAGCATTCGTTTTTGTGAGCATATTACTACCAAGACCAACGCCTATATCATCATAGTCTTTGACTTCAACCAGAGCGAAGCTATTAGTTATACGTTGCGTGGCAAATACATGGCCATCTGCAGCAATCACTCCACCATTGGCACCAATGCGCATAGCGGTTTGGTCTGAGGTGTTACTCACATCACCAGTTACAGTACCGTAACGACCATAATAATATGCACCACCTTCTTCACGACCTTGATTTTGTTGTTGTCCAATTAATGTGCGCCATCCCAGATGATTGTCTTGGTCAGGGTTTTGAGTGTAAGTGGCATAAAAGTCATTTTTTGTGCCGCTACTGTTGGCATAAGCACTGGCCACTCTATTATTATCTAGTGCAACAAAAAAGTTCAAGCCTACAGAGCGGCTCGACAAGTTATTAATTTTTGCTTCACTGGCATTTAAATTAAAACTAGTACTTTTACCTATGCGAACTGAATAATTGCCAGAAAATGTTGTAACAGTTGGATTGTTATACTGCTGGATCTTGGCAAAACCAAGACCGAATGTACCTTGTTTGTCGCTGGTGTAACTGATATTACCTGCTAATTGTAACTTGGTAGGAGTTACTGTAACTTCTTGACCCAAATCTCGAAAGTTATTAGATGCACCTTGTGCTTCAAAATATGCTCCGAAACGTAAGTTTTGACGTTCTAAGCCCATTAACCACTGTGTGCCATTACCCAGCTCTTTTACATGGCTACTAGCTGCTGCAACTCTACCTAATAGTTGAAATGGCAATGCAGTTACCGCACCAAGTTGCAGCAATTCTGTCTTGGAAGTAATTGCTGTGCGACCTTCTAACGTCAGGCTATTATTCAGACCATGTCGCCACAGCCCTCCAGCAAAGCTTGGGCCATAGTTGGCATTAGCTGTACCCAAATCGCGCCGCACGCTACCTGCCTCCACGCTCCAATCATTCAGTCCAGTTGCTAAAAGCATGCCGTTGGTGAAAAATGATTGCTGAATCACGGTTTCACGTCCCAATAAATCCCGTACTACAATCCGAGCATCACCGCTACCAGTCAATATTGGAAAGTTATCGATGGCAAATGGTCCGGTCGGTACATTGGAGGTTTGCCGCAACACATCATTTATATATAGCTCTACTGTAGATGGTGCAGCAGATAATCCAGTTAGCGCAGGCAAAGGTTGGCTAACATAACCTGGTGTCAGGGCAAAGTTAGTGCCAAACTTGACGCCGCCGAAATACACATTGCGACCCAGCATGCCAGTCCTTGTACTTGTATCGCCAAGCCAGAGCGTGCGATTGAGTTCGGGAAGATCTTTAGTAAATGTGGTTTCCAGTCTAAGCCATTCAGACTTTGTTCCAAGCGCCTTATCGTTCGTGAGGTTACGAGCACTGGCACTATTGGTCAATACCCCTAATCCTGCGGATAAGCCTAACTCAGTTAGCGCACTCAGATCCTCTACAGAAGGAGCTGCACGCAGATAAGATTTTGCATAGTTAATATCGTAATTAAAAAATACACTAGGAAGTACAGGGCTGATCACTGGCCGTTTTGAAATAGCGCCAGCAAACCTTGTTTGTGCGAAGGATTGTGGCGAGAACTGTAAATTTACTGACTGGTTTGCAAAATCTATTTTCGCGTTAAATCCGGGGACTGCAGATAAAGGCAAGTATTGCTGACCTTTAAATTCAATCGCTTTCGAATCTGCATTTACTATTATCCGCCATTCTTCGAATGCCTCTCGCTGTACAAATAAAGCACCTGGGCGTTCAATAAATAGCCAAGTACCGCTTTTAGCACCATTGATGGTAACCTCCATTGGTAAAATGCGCCCACCAGTGGCAATTGTCGTTTCTGTCTCAGATCGCGTTGTTGAATCAGCGTCCGCATTACTAATACAACACAGAAGTACGAGTGCAATTAACCCTGATTGAAAA
>JAYTHN010000187.1:0-1344 GCA_043732505.1 Methylotenera sp. | reverse complement strand
TTGCGTTTGAAAGTAATCCGTAGCGTTAGTTTATTTATTTCAATTCTGGTAGTAGTTTATAGCGGTCGACATGAACAGAATATTTTGAAACTAGGCATTGTAGTGGTCAACTAAAATTGGAGACCTCAATCGACATGATTGGTTGATTTTCTGTCAATGTTTCCTCAAATTGATTGGGCGACAGATAGCCCAAGCTTGAGTGTAATCTAGTGCCATTATAAAAAGCAACAATGTAATGGCTAATATCTTTCACCGCTTCTTGATGATTGGCATAATGCGTTTGCCACACGCGCTCCATTTTTAGATTTAAGAAGAAACGCTCCATCACCGCATTATCGTAGCAATTGCCGCGTCCACTCATGCTCGCTGTGATTTTGTGTTTAGCCAGTAAAGCCAAATAATCATCACTGGCGTATTGGCTACCTTGGTCAGTATGCACAACCAAGTCTGTTGACGGTTGCCTTGCGATAATCGCCATGTTCAGTGCTGAACAGACTAAACTTGCCCGCATATGTGAAGCTAACGCCCAGCCTACGATTTTACGGGCATATAAATCCATCACCGCAGCCAAATACAACCAGCCACTTTGCGTGCGAATGTAGGTAATATCTGCTACCCAAACCGTATTCATTCTCGTGACTTTAAAATCTTGCTGCAACAAGTTAGGTGCAATGCGTCCAGTATGTTTGCTATCAGTAGTGCGCACAAACTTACGTTTCCAAACGGGTACAAGCTGCGCGACTTTCATCATAGTGCGTACACGGTAGCGACCCACATTAAAACCTTGACGATTGAGCACACGCATCAAACGACGGCTACCGTAACTTTGCCCACTGGCCATGAAGGCCGCTTGCAGAGCAATTTGCGTGTTATCCACTTTGGGCGGCAAGGCTTGTCGCACAGTGATTGCGTAATAACTCGATGGTTGCAAATCAATCAACTTGCAGCAACGGCTAATTGTGGTTGATTTGGCTGAGACAGCCTTTTGTTGCCAAACTTTAACCAATTGAACCTTCATTTTTGGTGTTTTGCAAAAAAGGCTGATGCCTTTTTTAGTAGGGCGTTGTCTTCCCGCAATTGACGCACTTCGATTTCAAGTGCTCTGATGCGTTGCTGCTCGGCCGTTAGGGGTAATCCGATGCCTAGCTCACCACGCGCTTCAGACCGATATTGCCGAACCCACCTAGCAATGGCAGATTGGCTAATGGATAAATCCTGGCAGACTTGGGATTGCGTGAGACCTTGTTCTACCACCATTTTTGCAACTTCTAATTTGTAACTGGTATCGTAATACGGTTTTGCTTTGCTCATTTAAAACTCCTTTAAGGTGATTTTATCATCCGA
>JAYTHN010000186.1:0-4792 GCA_043732505.1 Methylotenera sp. | reverse complement strand
TTTGTGGTTCAGATAGCATGAACATCAACGGTAAAAATGGACTAGCTTGCGTGACTAAATTATCAGATTTAGATGAGCCAGTCGTGCTACGTCCCATGCCAGGTTTGCCAGTGATTCGTGATTTAGTCGTAGATATGACGCAGTTTTTTGAGCACTATAACTCAGTTAAGCCTTACTTAATCAATAGTGACGAACCGCCTGAAACTGAGCGTTTACAGTCGCCAGAAGATCGCGCCAAACTAGATGGATTGTATGAGTGTATTTTGTGTGGCGCTTGTACTACTTCTTGCCCATCATTTTGGTGGAATCCAGAGACTTTTGTCGGTCCAGCAGGCTTGATGCAAGCATATCGTTTTATGGCGGATAGTCGCGATCAAGCCATGGATGAGCGCTTGGAGAACTTAGAAGCCCCTGACCGTTTGTATCGCTGCCACAACATTATGAACTGTGTAGATGTATGCCCGAAAAAGCTTAATCCTTCATTAGCCATTGCAAAAATTAAAGACTTAAAAATCGATCAGGCGCGTCATGTAAAGCAAAGCAATAAAAGCGCAGCTAAAAAGCATATTGAGATTAAAGCTTTGTGATATGACATTAGTATCGGCTACTAAAAGTTTAACTGACGAAGAAGTAAGGCGACTTAGTTGGCGTTGTCGTAGAGGGTTGCTAGAGCTTGATATTGTATTGCAGCATTTTTCTGAGCAATACTTGGCAGAATTAAGTGCAAGTGAATTGGTGGCTTTTGATGGTTTATTAGATTTACCAGATAACGAGTTTTTAGATGTGGTCACGGGAAGAGTTGATTTTGCAGGTAATGCAGCGCCTGGCTATTCAGATAAAGAGACGATGCAGCAAGTGCTATTAAAATTAAGAAGTCATTAATTAAATAGTCATTAAAAACTGTAAGTTAGAAAAATTATTATAAAAAATGAGTGACTTAACATGACGCACACAATATGAGTAACGCACGACAAAATGCACTCGAATTAAATATGAATAACCATATAAATAATCATGGCCAAATCAAGTGTTACAGCAATAGTGGGTTGTTGGGGGAGAGTTGGCCAGGTATTCAATTGTATTACCCGCCAGTCAAGTATTCTCCAGCGCTTGGTATCTATGAAGATTTGACACAAGCCGCTGCGCGCATGAAAAAACATGCCCATAACACCAATGCACACACGCTGATTTTTGACTTGGAAGATGGTTGCCGTCAAAAAGACATGAGCCGTGAATTATTGCGCCAAGAATTGCCATTACTCAAACATAAAAAAGATGTGATCATTGCCATTCGTGCAAACTCTTTTCGCACTGAAGAGTATGAGTTAGATATGCAATTAGTGAGCGACTTGGGTGACTGTATTGATGTAGTCATGCTTTCCAAAGCGGGTGAGGCTTATGGCGCAGCTGAGGTGCGTGATTTATCAAGCTTCTTGCTAGGTATCAATCCAAAAATCACCATACAGCCGATTATTGAGCATCCTAAATCGCTCAAAATCTCCCCTGAATTGATGCAATACAGTACAGTGCAGCATGTGGTATTTGGTATCCATGACTTTTCAAAAGCGATGGGTATTCACATCACGCCTGAGAACTGGATTGAAGAGTTGCAGTTTTATATGAATCAGTTGATGTTTGAGGCACGCATTGCAGGTAAAGGTGTGATTGGCGGCGTTGAGACTTTAATTGGTGCCAATATCATGCCAGATAAATTTGTAGAACCGCACGATGTTCGTCGCTGGTTAGATTTACATGGGGACAACGAATCACGCATTGTTTATAAACACGCTTGCCAAGAAGCAGCCATGGGCTTAACAGGTAAACAAGTGATACATCCAGGTCATATTCATTTATGCAAAACCGCTTACACACCTTCGCCGACTGAAGTGAATCAAAAAGTACGTATTTTAAAAGCGGCGATTGAAGCTGATGCCTTGCTAGGTGGGGCCATTAAATTTGAAGGCGAAATGTTGGACCCACCCATGTTTGGTAAAGCCTTACAAACTTTGTTACGTGCGCATGCATTACGCGCGCTTAATTCAGATGATATGAATTTTGCTTTGCAAGTGCTCGAATTATTACCTGCACAGGTAATACGCCAAAACTGGCCATATGGTGTGTTGTTATGATTTTTTCAAATCAACTTTCTAAGTGCTCTCATGATATGAACCACTTGGTATCAACTATTAAGTTTTATTTGATTTCGCAGGTCTTAATATTACTTTCAGGCTATTAAGTGCAGTTTGTAAATATTTTAATTTGACCAAAAATTTTAAACAAAAAGGCATCAAATAATGTTTGAAAAATTTCCAGATTGGTTATGGAGCATCCCTAAATATTTCAATATTGGTGCTGCATGTACTGATAAGCATCTACTCACATCTGCTGCAGAAGAAATAGCAATGATTGTAGAGAATGATGCGCTTGGTACGTCACAAATCACTTTTGAGCAATTGGCAAAACGTACAGATCAATTTGCGCAGTTATTAAGAAATTTAAGTGTTGAAGTAGGTGATCGAGTGTTCATCCGCTTGCCGAATAGTTTGGATTATCCAACAGCTTTTTTAGGCGCCATGAAGCGTGGTGCTATTTCAGTACCAACTTCAACATTATTAACGGCTGAAGAAGTCGCCTATTTAGCACGAGACTCTGGTGCAACAGTGTTGGTGACAGACAAAGGAGCTTGGCCAACATTGCAAGACCTTTTAACCGATTTGCCAAATTTAAAACATGTGTTTTTATCAGGGCCAGGTGAAGTTGTTGCCCATACCGCACTGAATGTTTGTGATTTAGATGTTGCTTTGTCTAACATCGGCTATTGTCTGCCTGCCCATTTAACCGCTGCAGATGACCCTGCATATTTGGTATACACATCGGGTACTACAGGTTATCCAAAAGGTGTATTGCATGCACATCGTGCTTTAATCGGTCGAGAACCAGCTTCAAAATACTGGTTTGATTTTGATTTTAATAAAACTAGTGATAACAAAATACAAGATCGTGTCATGCATTCAGGTAAATTCAATTGGACCTATGTGCTTGGTTCAGGCTTGATGGACCCGCTGTATCTTGGTAAAACCGTGATTGTGCACGAAGGTAAAAATGATGGTGACTTATGGACGCGTTTGATTGCTAAACATTCAGCGACTATCTTTGTTGGCGTGCCCACTATTTACCGTCAAATTATACAAAAATCAAAAGCTACTAAGGCTGATGTGCCCAGTTTGCGTCACTGCATGAGCGCAGGTGAGCATTTGTCTGATGAAGTGTTGCAACAATGGCGCGAGCGTTTTGGGGTTGATATTTACGAAGCGGTTGGCATGAGTGAATTTTCTTATTATTTAAGCCAAAGTAAATTCAGGCCGATTCGTGCGGGCTCAGCTGGCTTTCCACAGCCTGGGCATGGCATACAGTTGCTAGACCCTGAGACTTTACTGCCAGTAGCAACAGGTGAGGAAGGCATGATTAGCGTGCCAGAGAGTGACCCAGGTTTGTTTTTACGTTACTGGAACTTAGACGAAGAAACTGCAAAATATAAACATGATGGCTGGTTCTTTACGGGCGACTATGCTCGTTATGATGCAGATGGTTATATCTGGTTCTTAGGCCGTAAAGATGACATCATCAAAAGCTTTGGCTACAGAGTGTCACCTTATGAAATAGAGCGTGTCTATAAATCGCATCCAGCTGTGGCTGATTGTGCTGCGGTGGGCGAGGAGCTCGAAAATGACAAGTTACTTGTGGTGACTTACGTGATTTTGCAGCCGAATTCAGCGGTAACTGCCAATGAATTATTAGCCTTTGGTAAAGAGCATTTGGCAGCTTATAAATCACCTAAAACCGTGTATTTGACCAAAGATTTCCCACGTACTAAAAATGGTAAAATTTTGCGTAAAGACATCAATAATAAAATCGCTTACGCCAAGTCTGCAAGATAAGGTTCTGCTAGATTTAGGTTCAGCTAGGTAAAAATGACAACAGTTAAACAAGAAGACTTTATTCAAAGCATCGCCGATGCCTTGCAATATATTTCTTACTATCATCCTTTAGATTACGTTCAAGCACTAGGCCGCGCCTATGAGGCCGAGCAATCGCCAGCGGCTAAAGATGCAATCGCACAGATTTTAACCAACTCACGTATGTGTGCTGAAGGCAAAAGACCTATTTGCCAAGATACTGGCATTGTTGTTGCATTTGTTAAGATAGGGATGAATGTACGTTGGGAAGCGAACTTAGGTGCAGAACTGTTAGATATTGAGCAAATGGTGAACGAAGGCGTACACCGTGCTTACTTACTGCCAGACAATAAACTACGTGCTTCTATTGTGGCAGACCCAGCTGGAAAGCGCACCAATACTAAGGACAATAGCCCTGCGGTGGTGCACGTTTCATTGGTAGCGGGTGATAAAGTTGAAGTGCAGATTACTGCAAAAGGCGGGGGTTCTGAGAATAAAGCCAAGCTTGCGATGCTGAACCCGAATGATTCAATTGTGGATTGGATATTGGAAGTTGTGCCCAAAATGGGTGCAGGTTGGTGCCCACCAGGCATGCTAGGTATTGGCATTGGCGGTAGTGCCGAAAAAGCGATGTTGTTGGCAAAAGAGTCATTGATGGCGCCGATTGATATGTATGCACTTAAAGAAAAAAGTGCCCAAAATGAAAAACTGTCTAGGATAGAAGAGTTACGCTTAGAGATTTTTGAAAAAGTGAATAATCTCGGTATCGGTGCACAAGGGCTGGGTGGGTTAGCAACGGTGTTGGATGTGAAAATTTTAGATTACCCAACCCATGC
>JAYTHN010000185.1:0-4801 GCA_043732505.1 Methylotenera sp. | reverse complement strand
TATTCAAAATACGTTTAACTTCTGAAATATGCGCAGTGAGTCTGGTCAATTCTTCATCTACATCAATACGTTGTGCAAATAACACCAACTCTTGTGCGACACGTTCTTGATCGATTATTTTGAGAGTATCTTTTAATTTATTTTCCAGCTTAGTTTGATACTCTTTAGTCAGGGCTGGCAATAACGGTTTAACTTTCGCGACCAATGCTTCAATTTGTGCCAGCCTGTCCGACACCAAAGCTTTCAGCTTTTCACCCTCTCGTACGCGCGTGGCGTTAAGCTCTTGCAAACCTTGATTGACCAATTTTTTCACATCATCCGCTAGGTTTTCATTAGCTAAAGTGTCATTTAAAACCACTCCTGGCCAGCGTAAAATATCAGCAATACTTAATTCTCGGCTTTGCGGAAAATGCACTTGAGCCTTTATTTGCATCGCAGCCAATTGCTGCATTAAAGTTTCATCAAGCTGCGTAACCTGATTAGCTTGTGCACGTTGAATCAAATTCACCTTACATTCAATTTTACCGCGACTTAAATGTGCACCAATCAGCTCACGAATCGTCGGTTCTAAGCTTTTTAGATTTTCATCTAACTTAAAATGTAAATCTAAATAACGGCTATTAACCGCACGAAGTTCTAGTATCAAAGTGGCGTTGTCTATAGGTTGTTCTAGCGCGGCGAAGCCAGTCATGCTGAAGGTCATGGTACTTATTTCCTGACATAAGGTATTTAAATAAATGCCATGTTATCAAATACCGACTGTTTTATGCTTAAATATGTATAACACTCACTTCAAAAAATAACTTTAAGTACAAACAATTACGCGTTATATTGCTCAAAGTGAATCTAGCGTGTCAAATAGCTCAATACTACAAAGTATCAATATAGAATATTTTTAAAATTGCCTTCAACTAAAAATTTAGCACTGCCCACTGGCTATCAGTTACAAGACTATGAAATTAGAAAAGTCTTGAGCTCTGGCGGGTTTAGTTTCGTCTATTTGGCGCGTGATAAAGATAAAAAAACCGTTGCGATTAAAGAATACTTACCTACCTCTATTGCTGCACGTGCTGATGGCGAGACTGTTCTACCTAACCCTGATGACGTAGCGCTTTTTAGGCACGGCCTGAAATGCTTTTTTGATGAAGGTTTATCGCTCGCCAAAATCGACCATAAAAATATCGTACGCGTGATTAACTTCTTCCGCGAGAATGAAACCGTGTACATGGTCATGCAATATGAGCGTGGAAAATCGTTACAAGATTATATTTTGGGGCAAAATGAATTAGTTTCTGAGCAATTTATTCGCCGTGTATTTGGAGAATTATCTAATGGCCTGCGTGAAGTACATACCCAAAAATTATTACATTTAGACATTAAACCAGCCAATATTTACATTCGACTAGATGGATCACCTGTTTTGCTAGATTTTGGTTCTGCGCGTCAAGCATTGAGAGAAAGCCAAGCGAAAATCGCGCCAAGCTATACACCTGGCTTTGCATCGCCTGAGCAGTATTATGATAGAAAATTATTGGGTCCATGGAGCGATATTTACAGCATAGGTGCGACCATGTACTCATGCCTGGCACGCACCTCACCACTTGCAGCGAATCAACGCATCAAAAATGATTTATTGGTACCCGCAGTTAAATTAGGCAAAGGCATTTACTCACAAAACTTGCTAGCCATTATTGATAAATGCTTGAGTTTAGATTACTTGGCAAGGCCACAAAGCGTATTTTCATTACAAAAAGCATTGCTGGAATCACAACCCCATACTAAGAAAAAAGTCAGCTTTGTGAATAAAATCGTTGGTATTTTAAATAAATCGCTCTGATTCTATTTTATGAATACCTCATCATGAAATTTACTATATTTCAAAACAGTCGCCAGGGCCCTCGGCCTTACAACCAAGATAGATTAGCCTATTCATACAGTAAAGACGCACTTTTGCTAGTGGTGGCTGATGGCATGGGTGGGCATAAAAATGGTGAAATTGCTGCACAGTTAGCAGTGACTACAATGACTGAAGCTTTTCAGCGTTTAGCAGTGCCGACACTATCAAGTCCAGCAAAGTTTTTAATTGAGAATATTCAGCAAGTGCATGACATGATAGACCAACTCACACAGGAACGTGAAATGCTGGAATCGCCACGAACTACAATCGTTGCGGCGGTAGTACAGCGTGGGGTGATGTATTGTGCGCATGTAGGAGATTCACGGTTATATCATTTCCGTGATGGCCATTTGCTTTATCGTACTGAAGATCACTCAATTGTACAGTCGCTTTACAATAAAGGTATGATTGAAAAGGGTGATATGTCCACACATCCTTATCGCCACAAAGTTTATAGCTGCTTAGGTGGCGACATTCCACCTAAAATTGAGCTTTCTGATAGGCATGAACTCGCTGAAGGTGACACCATTTTATTGTGTACAGACGGTGTTTGGGGTGCAGTTGCTGATGATCAGATGAGGCGTATACTTAATAATCCGTTGATTACAAAAAGCGTGACTGAACTATTGAATCAAGCAGAATATGTCAGCCAAGAACAAGGCGACAACATGAGCGCGATTGGTTTGCAATGGGGCGATAAGCTCAGTACTGGCTTAGCAGTTTCCACCATGACGATGGCGATGGGATTAACTACAACTATCATGAATCCAGTCACTAATCCTAATTATGAAAATGACCCAAACAGTGAGTTCAATACAGATTTAACAGCCGATGAAATTGAAAAAACTATCTCCGAAATACAAGAAGCATTGCGCAAAACGCAACGCAAATAAGCAATTTTTGAATTAGGAAATATCTTATGCAAGCCAGCAATACTGAAGTGAATAATTATCTTAGACCTAGCCAACGCACAAATGATCAACTACGCAGTGTAGAAATAATTCGCCATTACACGAAACATGCTGAAGGCTCAGTATTAGTAAAATTTGGTGACACCCACGTTTTATGTACTGCGAGTATTGAAGAACGAGTACCAGGATTTTTAAAAGGTAAAGGTCAAGGCTGGGTTACTGCTGAATATGGCATGTTGCCACGCTCAACAGGTAGCCGCATGGATAGAGAAGCCGCAAAAGGTAAGCAATCTGGTCGCACTCAAGAAATTCAACGCTTAATTGGCCGCTCTTTACGCGCCATTATTGATTTAGAAAAACTGGGTGAGCGTAGTATTCAAATTGACTGCGATGTCATTCAAGCAGACGGCGGCACACGCACCGCGAGTATTACTGGTGCTTATGTAGCGTTACAGGATGCAATTTCAACATTGCTAGCTAATGGGAATCTTGCCTCTAGCCCAATCAATCAAGCGATTGCGGCGATTTCAGTGGGGTTTTACAAGGGCAATCCCGTGCTAGATTTAGACTATATTGAAGATTCCGATTGCGACACGGATATGAATGTAGTGATGACAGAAGACGGTGGGTTTGTAGAGATTCAAGGTACCGCAGAGGGTGAACCATTTAGCCGCGAAGCAATGAACAATATGTTAGATTTAGCTGCAAGCGGAATTCGCGAACTGATTATTAAACAAAAAACTGTATTGTCGATTTAATTGAGGCATTTACTTATAAATGAATTCTAACAATCTCTATAAGTCAAAAAATCTGCAAAAAATCATCATTGCTAGTGGCAATCAAGGCAAACTAAAAGAAATCCAACAATTGTTGGGCGTTACAGGGATTGAAGTATTACCACAATCTCATTTCAATATCTCTGAGGCTGAAGAACCCTATTGCACCTTTATTGAAAATGCCTTGGCAAAAGCGCGTCATGCTAGCCTGCATTCTGGCTTACCTGCGCTAGCAGATGATTCTGGCCTATGTGTTGAATCGTTAGAAGGAGCGCCTGGTGTACACTCCGCTTATTACGGTGGCGAACCTAGAAGCGATGCAAAAAATAATGCGCATTTATTAGAAGTTCTGAAGAACCACACTAATCGACGCGCTTATTACTTTTGCACTTTGGTTTTAGTACGCCGTCATGACGACCCTCAACCATTAATTGCTGAGGGAATATGGACAGGTGAGATATTAAGCGCCCCGCGTGGAACACTCGGTTTTGGCTATGATCCCTTATTTTTAGATGATAAAACCAAAAAAACAGGCGCTGAACTAACACCCGAAATTAAAAATCATATTAGCCATCGTGGACATGCTTTGCGTAAAATGCTACTTTTAATTGAAAAATTAAACGCCATCTAGTTATTAAATCTAGGCATTAACTAATATAAATAACTTTTAATATGCGCAAAAAACCTGATAATTCGTTACCCATTTGGGTTCGTGACGACACTTCCATTGTTGCGTGCACTGAAAAAATCAAAGTCATGAAAGAGAATTTTGATGAAATCCGTCAAATCGCACAAGATGCGTTAGAAGATGGTTTATTGATGGAAGTAAATGAAGCCCAGATGCGTGAGGCTTTGCATAAACTCGTTGAACGTCTAACTAATCCATACAAAAAATCTAATAGATAGTCATTCGTTTTAAACTATTTTGTCATAATCTCCATGTTAATTTTTAGATTCATAGCTTTTTTAGCTTGATTGAGTTATGTTCCAATTTGGCATTGCTTTTAAAGCAATATTTCAATTAAAAAAATAAACAACGAGAAAAAATCAAAAATGATAATAACAAAAAAATTATCAGCGCTTCATTAGTATTGTTACTAATAGCCATGAGTGGATGTGCAACAATGCAAGATGTAGTTAAAGCTAAGCAAAATGGCTCAGAAGGGACTACGCAAACGTATAATGTGAATGAAGCTCAAGCTTGGGAAATTGCTAAA
>JAYTHN010000184.1:0-4810 GCA_043732505.1 Methylotenera sp. | reverse complement strand
TTATCAGTCGATAAAACCAAAAAAATCATCAAAAATTTAAAATGAATACTATTAAATTTAACGTAAGCGAATTCAACGCTAGACGACAAAAAATCATTGCTACTATGCATGAAGGCATCGCTATTATTCCGACTGCGCCTGAAGCGATTCGTAATCGTGATAGCCATTATACTTACCGTTTTGATAGTTATTTTTATTATTTAACTGGGTTTACTGAGCCTGAATCGTTGTTGGTGTTAATTGCGGGTAATGTTTCGAAAGGTGAGCCTCCAAAAAGCATTCTTTTTTGTCGCGACAAGGATATAGAGCGTGAGATTTGGGATGGTTTCCGCTACGGTCCTGAGGGCGCAATGCAAGCATTTGGTTTTGATGAAGCCTATTGCATCAATCAATTAGATTTAATAGTGCCTAAATTGATGGGCAATCAAACTAAACTATTTTATAGCTTAGGCGCCGATAGTCAGTGGGATGCTCGCATAACTGCTTGGTTAAATGAGGTGCGTAATTTAGCACGCACTGGTATTGCAGCACCCGCTGAGATTGCAGATGTACGTCAACTGGTCGATAATATGCGGCTCATCAAAACGCCATTTGAGATCGACTTGATGCGCCGTTCTGCCAATATTGCCGCCGCAGCACATAATCTTGCGATGTCAGTAACTAAGCCGTTGAAAAAAGAATATGAGATAGAAGCGGAATTTTTACATGCGTTTTATTCCAGCGGTGCACAAGCACCAGCCTATACAAGCATTGTTGCAGGTGGTGCTAATGCGTGTACATTACATTATAACGCTAATAACTGCGTACTAAATGATGGTGAGTTATTGCTAATTGATGCAGGTTGCGAGTTAGATGGCTATGCCTCTGATATCAGCCGTACTTTTCCTGTGAATGGAAAGTTTAGCGCACCGCAAAAAGATTTATACGAATTAGTGTTGAATTCACAATTGGTTGCAATTGAAGCAGCAAAGCCAGGGAGTCATTGGAATGCACCGCACGAGGCCGCACTTGATGTTTTAGTACAAGGTTTTATTGACTTCAGGCTATGCAAAGGTAGTAAAGATGCCGTGTTGGAAAGCGGCAGCTATCGCCAGTTTTATATGCATCGCACAGGTCATTGGTTGGGGTTAGATGTGCATGATGCAGGTGATTATAAAGATAAAGCTGGCAACTGGTCGCTACTCAAAGCAGGTAACACACTTACTGTTGAGCCTGGCTGTTATGTGCGGCCTGCTGATAACGTGCCTCAGCATTTTTGGAATATTGGCATACGCATAGAAGATGATGTATTGATTACTGCTAATGGCAATGAAGTACTGACTAAGAATGCCATTAAAACAGTGGTTGATATAGAAGCATTAATGAATAGCCAGCATTAATATTTGATACAAATTACATTGACACAAATTAAACATAACATTGTAGTTGTTGGTGGCGGGCCTGTAGGTTCGACATTAGCCTTGCTACTAGCGAAGCAAGGCTTGGCCGTTACGGTGCTGGAAGCGCGTAAACAATGCGCATCGCATACTGATAATAGAGCATTGGCATTATCTTATGGAAGTAGGCGCCTACTCGAAAAACTTGGCCTATGGCTACAGTTAGCCCCTCATGCTACAGCAATCAATACCATACATGTATCGCAAAAAAATAGTATCGGCAGAACACTATTAAAAGCTGGCGATTATCAGCAAGAGGCACTTGGCTATGTGCTTTCTTACGGCGCATTAAGTGCCGCCTTAGATCTAGCGCTTAGCTCGCAGACTAACGTTAATGTCGTGTTTAATGCCAACGCACAGCGTATTACCCACCAGTCTGGACATGCTACTGTGAGTTACAGCCATGCGGGTGATGTGCATTCTTTACAAAGTGTTTTAGTGGTACTTGCAGATGGCGGAAGAAGTTTAGATGAACTGGCTCAACTGACGCGCGAAACTAAAGATTATGGTCATGATGCATTAATTACTAAAGTAAGTGCCGAGTTGCCACATCATAATATTGCTTACGAGCGCTTTACGACCAATGGTCCAATGGCATTGTTGCCTAACGGCGAGCATGATTTTTCATTGGTATGGACAGGTAAAAGAGAATATATAACACCGCTGTTAACATTGAGTGATGCTGACTTTTTAGCAAGGTTTCACCAACAATTTGGTGATAGGGTAGGTATATTTTTGCGTGTAGAGAAACGAGTAAGTTTTCCGTTGAAAATGTCTCAACTCAAACTTGCTGAATTATATGCGTCCGAAATAGCAAATTTAGTTGTGATTGGTAATGCAGCGCAAACGATGCATCCAGTTGCAGGACAAGGCTTTAACGTTGGATTGCGAGATGCAGAATCATTAGCGGAGCACATTGCATCTAATGTTGATGAGGCAATCGGCAGCTTAGAAATGCTGGCCTCTTATCGTGCAAGCCGTAAATCTGACACCAAAGGCGGTTTGCTATTTACCGACTTTTTAGTCAATATTTTTTCAAATGAGGTCATTGGTATTGCAGGTTTGCGAGGGGCAAGTTTAGGTTTATTAGATGTCATTAAACCAATAAAAAAATTGTTAGTCGGCAAAATGAGCTTCGGTAAATGAGTACTTATCTGTGAATACTTATTAATGAATATTGAAACTTTAAGTGTAGATGTTGCAATCGTAGGGGCAGGGCTTGTAGGGCTTGCTGCGGCCGTAGCAATGCATCAGGCTGGTTTTTCAGTGGTATTGGTTGATAGTAAATTTCCCGCTAAATATGCGTTAGATAATCACGTTAATGATTGGGATCACCGAGTCTATGCAATTAGCCCAAAAAATGTAGCATGGCTCGTCAGTTTAGGCGTATGGCAACGAATAAATGCTAACCGTATTTGTGAAATGCAAGGCATGAAATTATTTGCGGAAGATCTGCAATCCCATTTAAATTTGTCAGCCAGCGATGCAAATTCAGATAGTTTAAGCGTAATTGTAGAAGCAAGAGTATTAATGCAAGCGCTGATTGAGCAAGCGGAAGTGTTAGAGATACCATCGTTATTCGGTCATCCATCTCATGATTTAATTACCGATGAAAATAAGACGATATTATCTACGGGTAATCACATAATTAAATGCTCATTACTATTGGCGGCTGATGGCAGCCACTCTTGGGTGCGCCAACAACTTAACATTGCTTTGCAACAAAAGTCGTACGATCAAACTGCCTTGGTGGCAAATTTTGCCATTGAAAAACCACATGCTAATATTGCTCGGCAGTGGTTTGCACAAGATGCCGATGGTCATAATAGTATCTTGGCGTGGCTGCCGTTGCCTGATAATCATATTTCTATTGTTTGGTCAGTCTCAAACCAATATGCCGATACTTTGCAAAAATTAAGTGAAGCTGAGTTTATTCAGAATGTATTAGAAATGGGTAGTTATGAGTTAGGGCAACTAAAATTAGTTAGTCCAATCGCGACTTTCCCATTAACTTTACAAAAAGCGCACACACTAGTGCAAAATAGTATTGTATTAGTAGGTGATGCTGCACATCAAGTTCATCCGATGGCAGGTCAAGGGGTAAATTTAGGTTTTAGAGATGTGATTGATTTAATAGAAATAATCAAAGAAAAAAATCAATATCAGGCAATAAATGATGGCGGATTACTTAAGCATTATGTTCGTGTCAGAAAAGCTGATGCAATGAATATGTTCTTACTAACAGACGGTCTTTTTCAACTGTTTGAAAGCAAAAATAAGGTAGTAAAAAAAATAAGGCATTGGGGATTGGTGGCGATTAGACATAACGCTATCAAAAAAATGCTAATTGCTAATGCAGTGGCGCTTTGATTTAAGCGCATCAAATTTAATCACATAATTAAAGAGCACTATTTAGGGATATGTAATGTTTAAAAAATTAGTTAGTTTTACCTTATTAAGTGCATTTGCTACGTTAGCGATAGCCGATGAGGCGAGTGTTAAAAAAGCCGTAGAGGCCGCTTACCCAAAATTTAAGGTCGATAGTGTCGTCAAAACTAGCTATGCAGGCTTGTACGAAGTGTTCATGGGTGGACAAATTATCTACACTGATGAAAAAATGACTTTTTTAATTGCAGAAGGTCATGTGGTTGATCCTAAATCTAAAAAAGATATGACTACTGACCGTTTGGATGAGCTAACAAAAGTCGACTTTTATAGTTTGCCTTTAGACCAAGCCATAAAAGTCGTTAAGGGTAACGGCAGTCGTAAACTAGTAGTCTTTTCTGACGTAGATTGCCCATATTGCAAACGCTTAGAGCAAAACGAGTTGGTGAATATTACTGATGTGACGATTTATACGTTTCTCTACCCACTCATACAATTGCACCCAGATTCAGCTAATAAATCAAAATCAATTTGGTGTGCAACTAACCGCACAAAAGCTTGGGAAGACTGGATTTTAAATAATCAATTACCTAAATCAGCGGGTAACTGTGAAGTGCCACTTGAAAAAGTAGGCGATCTTGCTAGAAAACTAGGGATTAATAGTACACCAACTTTAATTTTTTCTGACGGTAAACATATGGCTGGTGCACAGCCTTACAAAGAAATTGAAAAGGCAATGGCTGTTGCGAGTAGAAATAGGTAATAAAGCATACTGTTTATTTAATAGGTTATTATTGATAACCTATTAAATAAACTAAACTACTGACCCCATTTTGAAGATTGGTAGATACATAGCAATTACTAGACCACCAATTATTGTGCCTAACACTACCATAATTACAGGTTCCATTAAACTCGCGAGAGCATCAACTGCATCATCTACCTCAGCTTCAAAAAAGTCTGCTACTTTACTTAACATTGAGTCTAAC
>JAYTHN010000183.1:0-4811 GCA_043732505.1 Methylotenera sp. | reverse complement strand
GCCAGGTTTTGAATGGGTAATAAATACTTCTGGAAATAAATTATGGTAAGGCTTGAGCTTAGCAAGCTCATTAACCAGCATACTCGGGCATAAGTGTTTAGAGAGTTTTGCTAATTCAAACTCACTATTACTGAATGCCGTTTCTATAATGATGTGCTTGAGGTTCTTAATTTTATTAACTTCTACCCATAATGCATCACAAACGGTAGTGTCACCTGTAAAGACTAGGCTGTTATCACCGCTATCAATATGGTAGCCAACCGCAGGAACTACGTGACTGGCAGGCAATGATGTGAATTTTCGATTTTTTAGAGTGACCGTTTCACCCAATTTCATTTCGTTAAAAAGTAAAAATGGATTCGTTGCATCTGGAATCTTAGTGAAATCTGGCCATATTCTCCAATTAAAAATATGCGTGCGTAATGTTGCAATCGTTTCATTGCTGGCATGCACAGTAATTGGCTTTGCTCGAAAGCCCAGTACAGTATCCAGTAGCAATGGAATAAAAGCGATATGATCTAAATGAGAGTGCGTAATAAAAATATGGTCAATTGCTAGCAACTCATCCATTGCCAAATCACCAACGCCACTGCCAGCATCAATCAAAACATCATCATCCACTAACATAGAAGTTGTACGCAGAGCACCGCCAATTCCGCCACTACACCCAAGTATTTTTATTTGCATGTACTTATGTTCTTGATTTTTAATCGAATGGTTATAAAAATTTATTTAGCTACAAAGTTAAATACGGCACCACAATTAATGACTACTACGTTATGCCGTAGATAATAATTGCAATGTTTATATCAAAACGTAAGTCTTATTTTAATAAAAATACGAATAATTTAATGCTTTAGGCTTAAACATAATTTTTATATTGTTTTATATTGATTTAATTGAGCACTTTTTTAATACAATGCTATGATTTAATTAGTTTAACAGCATATCTTATTGTTTTAGTAGCAATGTGATAAAACTGTACATGTTAGTTCTTATATTTAAATAACTGGCATATTTCAATCCCCTAGCTTATGATTAATTATAAACCACCAATAGAAATCACCAGTAACGAAGTCAATATCAACCAAATTAATGCCAGCGTTATTTGGCTGCATGGCTTAGGCGCAAATGGCCATGATTTTGAGCCTGTGGTGAAACAATTATTGCCACAGAACCTATCACATGTGAGGTTCATTTTGCCTCATGCGCCCGAAATGGCAGTGACTCGCAATAATGGTTATACAATGCCTGCTTGGTATGATTTATATGGTGTTACTGGTAGCGACAAAGAAGATGAAACAGGTATTGTAGTTACCCAACACTATATTAATAGCTTAATTCAACTAGAAATTAACAAAGGTATAGCTGCAAATAGAATTGTGATTGCAGGTTTTTCACAAGGCGGAGCCATTGCTTTATATACTGCGTTACGTTATCCCAAAAAATTGGCTGGTGTGGTGGCACTTTCCACCTATTTGCCACTTAAAACAAAGCTTGCTGCTGAGGCAACTCCTGCAAACTTAACAGTACCAATCTTTATGGCGCATGGCACTGCCGATGAAATTATCAGCTCAGCGCTGAATAAAGTTTCGCTTGATATTTTGCAAAGTAATCATTATTCAGTAAGGTGGCACGAATATAATATGTCGCACTCCGTATGTGCGGCTGAGATTAATGATATTCGTGATTTTTTACAGAAGGTTTTACACCAGGATTTGGTAGAATAGGAGCTTAATGCCAATTGATTATGACTATGTCTGCATCTGATCACAAAAACGATACTAAAACTAGCGAATCTAAAAGTAAGACGAAAGTCACTGCTGATTCGCCACAAAACTTTGAACATGCGTTTGCTGAACTTGAAAATATTGTGGCGCAAATGGAGTCTGGGCAAATATCTTTAGAGACCTCTTTGGCGGCATACAAGCGTGGCAATTTATTATTGCAATTTTGCCAAAAATCTCTCACTGATGTAGAGCAACAAGTGAAAATACTGAATGAGAAAAATCAGTTAACATCGTTTCAGTCTGAGTAATGATAAGTTCCCACAAGATGGACTTTTCAGCTTGGGCGCAAACAAACCAAATTCGTATTGAGCAAGTGCTTAATCAAGTTTTACCATCCATAGATTTAGCACCTCAAGTATTGCATAGCGCTATGCGTTATAGCGCATTAGGTGGTGGTAAGCGTGTGCGTGCCTTATTGTGCTATGCCGCCGCTGAAATGTGCGAAGCAGACATTACTATTGCAGATGCCGCCGCTAGCGCAATTGAGTTAATTCATGCGTATTCACTAGTGCATGATGATATGCCATGTATGGATGATGATGATTTGCGCCGTGGCAAGCCAAGTTGTCACAAACAATATGACGATGCCACGGGATTGTTAGTAGGCGATGCATTGCAAAGTTTGGCTTTTGAGGTGTTATCTAAATCAAACCTATGCCCTCAAGCCTGCCAGCAGGTTAATATGATTAATATTTTAACGAAAGCAGCTGGTTCCAGGGGCATGGCAGGTGGACAGGCGATAGATTTAGCCTCAGTTGGCAAGTCACTTTCACAAATCGAGCTTGAAACGATGCATCATTTAAAAACTGGCGCGCTCATTCAAGCAGCAGTTTTACTCGGTGCATCTAACGCACATCAACCACAAATTACCGCCGTACGTGCCTATGCTAAAAATATTGGCTTAGCGTTTCAAGTGGTAGATGATATTTTGGATGTAGAAGCTGACACGAGTACCCTAGGAAAAACTGCGGGAAAAGATGCGAATAGCAACAAACCAACCTATGTCACGATACTAGGTTTAGAGCAGGCAAAACGCCATGCGCAGCAATTGTATGCTGATGCAATTCACTCACTCGTACCTTTTGGTGATAAAGCACAACGTTTACGTGAGTTGGCCGACTTCATCATGCAACGCAGTTTTTAAGTGTTGTTTAAAAAAATCTATAAAATGACCTCATTACTCGATACGATTAACTCACCATTGCAGTTGCGCCAACTTGATCGCAAGCAACTGAATCAACTAGCGCAAGAATTGCGTGAATTTTTAGTCAGTAGTGTTGCAAAAACTGGTGGGCATTTAGCATCAAACTTAGGGGTCGTAGAGCTCACCATTGCGCTACATTATGTGTTCAATACGCCTGATGACAGATTAGTGTGGGATGTAGGTCACCAAACCTACCCGCATAAAATTCTCACTGGCCGTCGCGATAAAATGCAAAACTTGCGCAAGCCACAAGGGATTGCAGGGTTTCCTCGACGATGCGAAAGTGAATATGACACCTTTGGCACGGGTCACTCTAGCACTTCTATTTCCGCCGCTTTAGGGATGGCAGTTGCCGCACAAAAAGCTGGATTAGAAAGGCGTGCCGTAGCCATTATTGGTGATGGCGCCATGACAGCTGGCATGGCGTTTGAGGCGTTGAATAATGCAGGCGACATGGATGCCAATCTGCTAGTTGTACTCAATGACAATGACATGAGCATTTCAAATAACGTTGGCGCGCTCAATAATTATCTAGCCAAATTGTTATCTAGTAGCTTCTATGGAACCGTTAAAAAGTCTGGTAAAAAAGTTCTTTCAGCGGTGCCTCCGATGATGGAATTTGCCAAACGTGCTGAAGAACATGTTAAAGGCATGGTGACGCCAGGTACATTGTTTGAAGAGTTTGGTTTTAATTATATAGGCCCGATTGACGGCCATGATTTAGATACCCTTATTGATACTTTACGAAACATCAAGCAATTAAGTGGTCCACAATTTTTGCATATTGTGACTAAAAAAGGTAAAGGCTTTGAACCCGCCGAAGATAATCCAAATAAATTCCATGGCGTAGGCAAGTTTGACCCACTAAGTGGTCGCGCTATAGTGGGCACAGTCTCAGATATTCAGGTTAAGAAAACTTATACTCAAGTGTTTGGAGAGTGGTTAGTCGACATGGCGGCGCTAGACGAGCGTCTAATTGGCATTACGCCGGCAATGTGTGATGGATCAGGCTTGAACGCATTTGCTGAAAAATATCCTCAACGATATTTTGATGTAGGGATTGCTGAGCAACATGCACTGACTTTTGCGGCAGGAATGGCTTGCGATGGCTTAAAGCCTGTAGTTGCAATCTATAGTACGTTTTTACAACGGGCATATGATCAACTGATACATGATGTTGCTTTACAGAATCTACCCGTACTTTTGGCGATTGATCGTGCAGGTTTAGTAGGCGCAGATGGCCCTACGCATGCGGGTAGCTTTGATTTGAGTTTTTTAAGATGCATCCCTAACATTGTTATTATGGCGCCTAGTGATGAGAACGAATGTAGACAAATGCTGTATACGGGGTTTCAATGTAATGGCGTTGCCGCGGTTCGTTACCCTCGCGGCACAGGTACAGGGGTGTCTGTTGAACAAAAAATGCAAGTTATCACAATTGGGGAAGCTGAAATTAAACAGCTTTCTACTTCGACCGACAAAACCCAAAAAATAGCGATTCTTAGTTTTGGTAGCATGCTTACTGCGTGCATGGAAGCGGGTAAGCAACTAAATGCCACTGTAGTTAATATGCGTTTTGTAAAACCAATTGATCAAACCATGCTTGAAAAATTATTGAATGACCACACATTGATTGTAACAGTAGAAGAAAACTGTGTGATGGGTGGCGCTGGCGTTGCTGTAATGGAGGCTTTGCAAAAGATACAGAACTACAGCAAATTATCGCCTAAACCATCAATAAGAACATTATGCCTAGGGCTGCCTGACTATTTTATTGAGCATGGTGTACATGAAACCATGTTGGCAGATTGCGGTCT
>JAYTHN010000182.1:0-1352 GCA_043732505.1 Methylotenera sp. | reverse complement strand
TCCCTTTACCCCACCAATTATTGTGTTGTTTGTTATCTGAACAATCATGTGTTTTTAGCTCAGTACGTGGTTTATTAGGGTCACAAGCAGTATCACAGCAATGGTTTTGTACTTCATCAACACGCGCCATCCACTGATCTTCAAACATGCGCGTTGCCTGACTAGCGATCCAAGGCGCTTCGAGATTAGTATTACTCGGACTAAGTTGTGCAAGGGCATTATTAATGGCGGCAGTGTTTGGTAATATGGCTATCGCATCTTGAATCGTTCTAAGATCTGAGCCCACAGGTGAGTTTATATCTAAAATAGGGGCAACTGCCAGAGCACCGGGTGCTGTGACCAATGTTACTAATGGTGCAACACTGTCAAGTCGTATATCCACGTTGCCAAGCGTTGTAGGTAAGCCCGCAAATTTGTAACGAGGATTATTATTGATTACGGAAACCACAGCATTATCTGTACCTGAAGGAGCAGATACAATTCTATAAGTAGTTCCGTTCGTTAATGCACCGGTAACCGTAGGAATGACTGTGATACCACCAGCATTGATTGCTGAATTACCGTTAACTATTATTTTACCAAATAAAGAATTGCTAGCAAACGTTGTATTAATAACCCCAGCAGCATTAGTTGTTAATGCACCTGTCATTGTTAATGTGTTTATACCCAAGCTAAATTGTTGTGCTTGGATAGCTCCAGTTACCGTAGCGTTACCTCCGACTAAATTAATTTGCTTTAATCCATTGGCACCACCGATTGCCCCAATCACGCTACTACCCCCATTAAGTGTCAATGTACCGGTATTGGCTGTATTAGTAGTAATTGCACTATTAAACAACTGATTCGCGCCAACATTTATAAAACCATCTCCATCAAAGTTAGTACTTGCAGCAACAATCCCAGGATTGACGCTACCATTAAAATTCACTGTGCCAGTACCGCTTAAATTAAATGCTGTTGTAAAAACGTTGCCATTAAAGTTAACAGTTGTAGCATTTGCGCCAGCAGTGATTCCAATAAATCTAATCAGGCTAGTGCCAGTAAAACCAGTGATAGTTGAATTGCCAACGAATAGGATACTTGCCACGTTATTAATATTGCTTGTTATGCCGCCGCCGACGTCATTAAGCTTATTGATGTTGATATTAGGGTTAATTGTAATCAATCCAGCACCAGATGTATCAACACCAGTTGCTTGACCTACACTATCACCAGGTGCCACACCGAAGATATATGGCAACGCTACAGATTCTCTTGCTGATCCTAATGGTGCCCAAGCAGCAATAACGGCTGCAACTGTGGCAGAGATTAATTTTATTTTCATGGAAGATTCTTTTTAAAAAGTTATTTAC
>JAYTHN010000181.1:0-1353 GCA_043732505.1 Methylotenera sp. | reverse complement strand
GAAGAAAAAGCGAATACCGATTCAGCACCGCTTAATACGATTAAAAATGATACGACATCTAATATAATTGAAGCTGAAGTAGCGCAGACCCCAATAGTAAAACCAGCACCTAGAAAAAGAGCTGCTACAGCTAAGACTGCAACAAATACTAAGCCAAAGACACAAGCAAAACCTATAGCAACAACGACTAGCAAAGCCAAATAGCCTTTATGTTTGATGTTTCGTTCTCTGAGTTAATGGTCATTGCGATAGTGGCACTTATCGTAATCGGACCAGAAAAATTACCGAAAGTAGCGCGCACACTAGGCGCACTTACTGGGCGGATGCAAAGATATGTAGCACAAGTGAAAGAAGAAGTGAATCGCGATGTGCGCTTTCAAGAGTTACAGCAATTACAGCAAGAGATCAAAGAAACAGCCACTAAAACGCAAGCTAGTTTTCAACGTAAGGCAGATGCGTTAACGCAAGATTTGGATTTTGAAGATCATTTAAAAAATAATATTGCGGCTGAAGAGCCGGCTATAAGCGTGATGCAGGAAATCCCGCCAAAAGTGACTATTCCCAAAGAGGTTGCCACAAAACAACCTTCTAAAAAAGTTATCAGAAAAGCTGTTAAAAAACCCAATACACAAGAGTAAGCTTTATTCAAGAAAATATAACGTTGACACCTACCGATAATTTTATTTCCCATTTAATTGAGTTGCGTGACCGTTTGTTGCGTATTGTCATTGGTTTTATTGTTGTTTTCATCGCTTTTTTCCCATTTGCTAACAAAATATATGCATTATTAGCAGCGCCGTTATTAAGCAAATTACCTGCTGGTGGCCAAATGATTGCTACCGCCGTCACTACCCCATTTTTTGTGCCTATGAAGGTTGCTATGATGGCAGCATTTATTGTTTCATTGCCTCATACCTTGTATCAATTGTGGGCATTTGTGGCCCCTGGGTTGTATTCGCATGAAAAAAAATTCATGATTCCAATTATTGTTGCTAGTAGTTTGTTATTTTTAGCAGGAATGTCATTTGCATACTTTCTAGTATTCCCAATAATATTCGGTTTTATCGTTGGTACTGCACCGCAAGGCGTTGCAGTGATGACTGATATTGGTAACTATTTAGATTTTGTATTAACGCTATTTTTTGCATTTGGTTTAGCATTTGAAGTGCCAATCGCTGTGGTCATGTCTGTGCGCTTTGGTTGGGTGAGCGTGAAGCAACTTAATGATGTACGTGGTTACGTGATTGTTGCAGCATTTGTGATAGGCGCAGTATTTACGCCGCCTGATATTATTTCTCAGTTTATGTTGGCAATGCCAATGTGGTTACTGTATGAAATAGGCATCTTGGTAGC
>JAYTHN010000180.1:0-4825 GCA_043732505.1 Methylotenera sp. | reverse complement strand
GAAAGCCGCATGGGATTATGCAGCTACTGGCGGTCGTGTAAATCAAGGCGTGGTAATTGTAGAAGGGCAGATTGATTTTGATTACGAGATTACCTTATTAACGGTACGTGCAAAAAATGTAGCGGGTGATATTGAAACCTACTTCTGTGAGCCTATTGGTCATGTGCAAGAGAAGGGTGATTACGTTGAAAGTTGGCAACCACAGTCAATGACTCAGGCTGCTTTACAAGAATCTAAGCGCATTGCTAAGGTAGTGACAGATAGCTTAGGTGGCTTAGGTTTATTTGGTGTAGAGCTCTTTATCAAGCAAGATAAAGTTTGGTTCAGTGAAGTGAGCCCACGTCCACATGACACGGGTATGGTAACCATGGCGAGTCAGCGTTTTAGTGAGTTTGATTTACATGCTAGAGCAATATTAGGTTTACCTGTTGACGTTTGCTTGCGCGATGCTGGTGCTAGTGCGGTAATTTATGGTCAACATGAAACTAAAAATCTGGTTTTTGAAGGCGTTAATGAAGCATTAGCCATACCAAATGTAGACATTCGCTTATTTGGCAAACCAGAGTCTTTTGTTAAACGGCGCATGGGTGTTGCTTTAGCTACAGGTAAGGATGTTGAAGAAGCTCGCACACGTGCAAAGCTAGCAGCTACCCTCGTTAAACCTGTAATCATTTAATAGAATTAATGAATCCGGCATGTTGAATAAAGTAGAAGAAGTTGGTAGCAATAAAAGTACATTTTTTGAACTGTTAGGTGGAGAAGCGCAAGGGGTTGAAAATATCCGTAAATTAGTAGAAACCTTTTACGACGTGATGGATAGCGAATTAAAAGCAAAGACAATTCGATGGATGCATCCAGCGGACTTGACTGGATCGCGTGAAAAACTATTCATGTTTTTGACTGGCTGGACAGGTGGACCGCAGCTATATATAGAACGGTACGGACACCCTAAGTTACGTTTGCGCCATTTGCCCTTTGCTGTAGATGAATCTGCGCGTGATCAATGGATGTATTGCATGATTACCGCTATGCATCAGTTAGGATTAGGTGAAAAATTGATAACCAAGTTAGCAGAGCAACTATATGGCGTGGCAGACTATATGCGTAATCAATAACTATGATAATTGACTGATTAAAATAAAAAAGGGTTAGTTAAGCTAACCCTTTTTTATTTAAGACGACTATTAAGTTTTAAATTACTTATTAAGCCTTAAACCGCCAAGCAAGGCTGCCACTGGCACTTTGCTGGTAGGAATAGATCTAATGTTCACTTCTTTTTGTGCAATCACAGCTTCGTATGGTTTATCAAACCAAGGGTCGATAGTTTTCATTTTAGCAGGTAAACGCTTAGTAGCTGTGGCGTCCTGTGTACTACAAGTTTTATGGCTACTTTCTCTGCTGCTACTTGCTGGCTTTGATCTAGCCGTTGTTTTTTTAATTTCAACAACTTCTTTAGCGATCTCGCGTTTAATCAACTTTTCGATTTCCACCATGTACTTATCTTCTTCAGGGCTTACGAATGAAATCGCAACTCCCAAAGCCCCAGCACGGCCTGTACGACCGATACGGTGTACATAATCTTCTGGCGCACTTGGAATCTCATAGTTAATCACCATGGGTAATTCACTAATATCTAAACCACGCGCGGCAACGTCAGTAGCCACCAGTGCTGTGACTGTGCCTGCTTTAAAAGCATCGAGTGCTTTAATACGTTCTTGCTGGGTTTTATCGCCGTGAATCGCATCAGCCGCAATACCTTCACGCGCTAAGCTACGGCTTAGGCGGCTGGCAGTAATTTTGGTTTTGGTGAATATAATTACCTGTTTGGCATCTGCTGCTTTTAATAACTGTATCAGTAACGCTTCTTTATCATTTTGCGCGACTTGATAGACTTTTTGCGTCACGTTATCGTTCGTTGCATTACTACGCGCGACTTCGATTAACAGTGGCTTGGTTAAAAACTCATCCGCTAATTTTTTAATTTCATTTGAAAATGTCGCAGAAAACATAAGATTTTGGCGCTGCTTAGGTAGCAACGCCAAAATACGTTTCAAATCAGGCATAAAGCCCATGTCTAACATTCTATCAGCCTCATCAAGCACTAACATTTGCACTTGGTTTAGCTGTACTGTCTTTTGTTCAATATGATCCAACAAACGGCCAGGTGTTGCCACTAATACTTCTACACCCGTTTTTAAATGTGGTGTTTGCGTTTTAATGTCTACACCGCCATACACCACAAGTGTGCGTAACGGCGTATGTTTTGCATAAGCACGCACACTTTCTTCTACTTGTATTGCAAGTTCGCGCGTCGGTACTAATATCAACGCACGTACTGGGTGTTTAGCAGGTGATGCACTTGCACTAGCGAATGGTAGCAATTTTTGTAGCAAGGGTAGCGCAAAGGCTGCAGTTTTACCTGTACCCGTTTGCGCGCCTGCCATTAAATCACCCCCAGCCAATGCAACCGGAATTGCTTGCGCTTGGATTGGCGTAGGTGTGGTGTAACCAGACTCGGTTAACGCTTTAAGTAATTGTGGCGCTAGACCTAAATCATCAAAGCCGAGACTGTCAAAACTTACTGTTTCTGTCATTTGTTGGGTACTGTTCAATTAGATTAATTTCTCAGTGATACTAAAAGTTAAACAAAGCTACGTGGACGACGTGGAGCGCCGCTACCCGCTGCAGCATTGGCATTACCAAAGCTACGTGAATCGCTGTTAGAACGTCCAGAAGGGTGATTATCGGTACGGCTATCAGCACTATCGCGACGAGGTGTTGATGTACGGTCACCGGAGTTGCGATCACCGCGTGGTGAATCGGTACGGCCTTCATAACGTTGACCTAACACACGATTATCACCACGATTTGCATCTGGACGGTTACCACGGTTGTCACCGCGTGAATCACCACGGTTACTATCACCACGTGGAGCACTTGCGCCATCACGCGGGAAAGGTTTTTTACCGAAGGCTACACTGTCACCAAAACTACGGTTTGGAGCGCCAGCACTTGGACGATCAGATCGGCTACGATCACCACCAGCGTTTGAACGGTCACTGAAACTGCGTGGACGGTCGCCAGAAGGTCTTTCTGAGCGGTTCTCTGTTCTGCCGGCACCAAATCTTTCAGAATGGTTAGCTGAGTTGCCATTGGCTTCGCGTGGTGCTGATTCGCGGTTGCCACGGTTTTCACTGCTGCTATCACGACTAAAGCTAGGACGCTCACTACGTGAGTCACCACGGCTATCGCCACGATTGTCACCACGATTATTATCACGGCTAATGCTACCACCACGGTCATCACGTGGTTTAAAGCCACCGCGACCACCTGGTTTATGTCCATCACGACGAACATCACCACGACCACCAGGAGCATCCATTCTAATTGCACGTTTTGGCTCAAAACCTTCAACTACTGATGGACTCATGCCGTTGCCAGTGAATTGTTCGATTTTGCGTAAAATGTGTCTGTCCATATTAGATGCAAATGAAATTGCGATACCTGTTTTACCAGCACGGCCAGTACGACCGATACGGTGCACATAATCTTCAGCAAATTTAGGTAAGTCATAATTAATCACGTGGCTGATACCTTGCACATCAATACCACGTGCAGCAACATCAGTCGCTACTAGCACTTTTACATCGCCTTGACGCAATTTAGTTAACGTACGGTTACGTGCGCCCTGTGTCATATCGCCATGCAATGCTGCTGTTTTATGACCAGCTGCATATAAATCTTCAGCCAATACATCTGCATGACGTTTAGTTGATGTGAAAATAATGACTTGATTCACTTCTGGCGCAATTAGCAAATGCTCAAGCAATTTGTTTTTATGCGTCATGTCATCAACGTAATGCAAGCGTTGCTCAATGTTGGCATGTTTTTCTTTTTGACCTGCCACTTGAATTGTTTTAGGATTTTTAAGAATCTGTTTAGCGATACGTGCAATGTCGCCATCTAAAGTTGCTGAGAACAAAAGTGTTTGACGTTCAGCAGTCAATTGTTCACAAATACGCTCAACATCTGGCAAGAAGCCCATGTCCAACATACGATCAGCCTCATCTAAAATCAACATTTGTAAACGTGATAAATCGATACGGCCACGTTCCATGTGATCTAACAAACGACCTGGTGTAGCGACTAAGATATCTAACGGTTGTGATAATAGTTTGTTTTGTAGTGGATAAGGCATGCCACCTACGATACTTACTGTACGAGCGCGTAAAAATTTACCGTATTTACGAGCCGCTTCGTTTACTTGCGCTGCGAGTTCACGTGTTGGTGTTAGTACTAAAATACGCGGGCCACGGCTTTTAGATTCATGAGGTGTTGCTAATAAGTTTAAAGCAGGCAACATAAATGCTGCAGTTTTACCTGTACCGGTTTGGGCAGAGGCCATTAGGTCGTGACCTTCAGTCACAACTGGAATTGCTTGGGCTTGGATAGCGGTTGGTGTAGTGTAACCAGACTCTTCAATAGCACGAAGGATGGCAGGGTCAAGATTTAACGATTCAAAAGACAAGATAGTCCCTTTCAATAAAAACAAAAAAGGGCGCAAGCAAATACGGACATATCAATTCAACATACTCGATTACTTAAGCATATGTTTAAAACAATACAAACGTAGAGATTATTTTAGTTGAATTTTAAATACTGAGTTTGAACTCAAATAGACAATCAAATTTATATCTCTTTACTAGCGCACGGGCACAGCCGCTAACCAGTAAAAATCAATAATTCGATTTCTTGCAATATTTAATTTATTGCGAGTTGCTTCAAAATTTCACGAGCAACAGTAGGGTCAGGGCAATGATTCAAG
>JAYTHN010000179.1:0-14744 GCA_043732505.1 Methylotenera sp. | reverse complement strand
CCATGTGCAGCTTCATGCACAGTAATTGCAAATAAAACGGGTAATGCGTAAATAACTATTTTCTGTATTAGCGATAAATCCATTGCCTACTCTTTATTATAAAAATATTTGGTAAATCTTAACTTAAGCCAAATGGCGTAAGGTCCCCTTGACCGGCACGAATCAAAACAGGTGTATCAGTGGTTAAGTCTATCACTGAAGTAGCGCTCGCCATACAATGCCCAACATCAATCACTAAATTAACCAGATGCTCTAGCCTATCGCGAATTTCCCATCCCTCGCTTAGCACTTCATCTTCAGTTAATAAACTTAGCGTCATGCTCAATAATGGCGCATCTATCGCGGTTAATATTGCCTGCACAAGACTGTAGTCTGGCACTCGAATGCCAATAGTATTACGTTTAGGATGCTGCAATTTACGCGGTATTTCACGCGTTGCTTTTAAAATAAAGGTATACGCACCCGGCGTATTCGCTTTTAGTAGCCGAAACTGACTATTACTGACAATAGCATAATTGCCTAGCTCACTTAAATTGCGACATACCAGTGTGAATAAATGCTGATCATCTACCCCGCGAATGCGACGAATACGTATCTGTGAATCGCTGCTACCTAACATGCAGCCAAGTGCATAGCCTGAGTCTGTTGGATAAGCAATCACGCCGCCAGCCCTCAAAATATCTGCAGTTTGTGCAATAAGGCGTACTTGTGGATTATCTAAATTGATATTAAAGAATTGCGACACAGGTAGTTAACTTTATACGAGTACTGGATGGGGATACTTGATTTATATTATTATTTTAGTGACTTATGCCGCGTTGCTTTCAGCAACATCAATCTCGGCCCATCCTTGCCATACAGGCTCACAATTACTAGGTAATACAGGCAAACGTCCCATCTCCATATAACTAAGACCCTTACCGTGATAATCTGAACCTTGCGAAGCTTTTAGGCCGAATTGATGCGCGTATTTTGCAAACTCAACATACTGGTTAACTGTGTGGCTTCCAGTTACCACTTCGATTGCAGTACCGCCTAATGCTCTAAACTCCTCTAAGAGCAATAGCATATTGGTGCGACCTAAATCATAACGCCCAGGGTGTGCAATTACCGCAACACCACCACTGCCAACAATCCAACTGACTGCATCTTCTAAACTTGCCCACTCATGCTCAAAGTAGCCAGGCTTACCTTTAACTAAATAATTTTTAAATACTGACTTATTATCTTTTGCGTAGCCGGTGCTGACCAAAAAGCGTGCAAAATGTGTGCGACTAATAATACCTTCTTTCGCATATTCATATGCGCCTTTCAGGCTACCTGTAATACCAATTTTGTCTAATCCTGCCGCCATACCTTCTGCACGAATATGCCGCCCAGCGCGGATTTTTTCTAAGCCTGCTTTTAATAGCGGAAAGTCAGGATCGATTTTTAAGCCCACAATATGCAATGTACGCTTTTTCCAAGTCACTGAAATTTCTACGCCGTTAATTAATTGTAAGCCCCAACGCTCAGCCTCTATTGCGGCAATTTTCAAGCCACTAATATCATCATGGTCAGTTAGCGCAAGTACATCTACCTTGTGCATAGCAGCATGCTCTATCAACTCTGCAGGTGTTAAAATACCATCTGAGATATTAGAATGTGAGTGCAAATCAATCATTAAAGACATAAGCGTGGTAAAACCCCAAGAAACTGTATTAAAGCTTTTAAAGCAATTTATTAGCCAAAAACATAAATTTTATGACTGAAGTTTATAAAAACACAAAAAATAACTTGAAAATTACGTCTTGCGGTACAACATCAATAATAGCAAAATAACTCCTTACGCTACAGCATTGTTATTGATTGATTTTTTGAAAGCGACACCGTAAAACCATGACAAAGTTTTTGTTTGATTTGTTTCCAGTTATTTTATTTTTTGTAGCGTTTAAATTTTTTGGCATATATACGGCTACAGCAGTTGCCATTATTGCAACAATCGCGCAAATCATCTATAGCAAAATACGCCATGGCAAAGTAGAAAACATGCTTTTGATTAGCGGCGGCATTATCACTGTATTTGGTGGGGCTACGCTATATTTTAAAGACCCTACTTTTATACAATGGAAACCTACCGTACTATACTGGTTATTTGCAGCGAGCTTAATTGGTGCACAATTCATCTTCAAAAAAAATCTGATGCGTAGTTTTATGGAAAAGCAAATCAGCTTACCCAACATTGTTTGGACTAAACTTAATCTTGCTTGGGCAGCACTATTTGTTGGACTTGGATTTCTAAATCTTTATGTCGCGTTTAATTATTCACAAGATATTTGGGTAGATTTCAAACTATTTGGCATCACCGGCATATTGTTTGTCTTTATTATTGTGCAGACTTTATTGCTCAGCAAATACCTCACACCCGTTGATGCCAATCTCACCAACATTAACAGTGATGATATAAATAAGGATGCAAAGTAATGTGGTTCGCAATTATGGCTGAAGATACATTAGACAGCTTATTAAAACGGACTACCGCACGTCCTGAACATTTAGCTCGCATTCAAGCATTACAAGATGCAGGTCGTCTATTGCTTGCAGGCCCTTTTCCAGCAATTGACAGTAACGACCCAGGACCAGCGGGCTTTACTGGTAGCTTGATTGTGGCAGATTTTGAAACCTTAGTGGATGCAAAAGTTTGGGCAAATAACGACCCATATGTCATTGCTGGTGTTTATGGACACGTTATAGTCAAGCCATTCAGAAAGACATTGCCTAATTGAGCAGTACATTATTAAACTTAGTTATCAAATCATGACCTTAGCAGAAGAAATCACTAGTCGCTTGCAACCTCTACAACCCACAGAGTTTTATATTGAGGATGAAAGCGCCATGCACGCAGGGCATGCAGGCAATTCTGGTGGTGGACATTTCAAGCTTAAAATGGCAAGCTCTCATTTTTACGAAAAATCGCAGATAATGCGTCATCGTCTTATTTACCAACTACTTGCAGATTTAATACCTAATCGGATTCACGCGTTGAGCATACAAGCTGTAACGCCTGATGAACTCTCTTCTATAAAACTATAACCATCCCAGCAATCCTGCCTTTCAATCAACTATTATTAACCTTGAGGATATTTGCATGAAATTTACCCAAACCTTAATCGCCCTTGCAATACTTTCTTTAGCACCAGCTGCATACGCAGCAGATTCTGTTGTAACGGTCAACGGCAAAGCAATAAAACAATCTGTCTACGATTACATTGCAAAAGACGCTGCAGCGCGTGGCCAAAAAGTAGATGCGCCTGTTAAAGACGCCATTATCAATAAACTAGTAGATTCTGAACTTGTTTATCAAGAAGCACAAAAACTTGGTTTAGATAAACAGCCAGATTACGTTGCGCGTGAAGAGCTATCACGCCGTGAGCTATTAACATCCACTTTCTTACAAGACTATGTAAAGAAAAATCCAATTTCAGACGCCGATACTAAAGCCGCTTACGAACAATACAAAAAAGCCTATGGTGATAAAGAATACAGCGCACGCCATATTTTAGTTAAAACAGAAGCTGAAGCCAAAGACATCATTGCACAACTTGGTAAAGGTGGTGATTTCGCTAAAATCGCAAAAGACAAATCAATAGATCCAGGTTCAAAAGATAAAGGCGGCGATTTAGGCTGGTTCTCACCAGCAACGATGGTAAAACCATTTAGCGATGCGGTTGCTACTTTACAGAAAGGTGCGGTTTCACCAGCGCCAGTACAAACGCAATTCGGCTGGCATGTAATCAAATTAGTAGATACTCGCGCTTCACAACCTTTACCCTATGAAAAAGTTAAAGATGGTCTACAAAAAAATCTACAACAACGTAATTTAGAAAAAATGATGGCAGATTTACGCAGTAAAGCTAAAGTTGACATTTCAAAATAAGTTTTAAAGCATCACTTAGAGTTGGCAGTAAACGTGAGTTGATGTCAATTTAACTGCTGTAATAGTCAATAATAAAAGCTCGTTTTACGAGCTTTTATTATGTCCGTCACGCCATTAGAAGTGTACCAAACAATTAATTTATGCGATAATAAGAATAGTTATCATTTGTTGTATTATTTACAAATGATGAATAAGATTAAAACCTCTATTAAAAAAATTATTTGATTAACCAAATGCAATTTTTATCTCAATTACAAATCGGTCAACGCGCTACTATTTCAGCGATAGAAGCGGAAGAATCTCTGTTTCATCGTTTATCTGCACTAGGTTTTCGTGTTGGTAAGCCGCTCAGCATTATTCGCCGAGCCAACTTTAATGGCCCGTTACATGTTCGCTTAGGCACAACTGATGTCATTCTGCGTAGTGCAGAAGCCTCGCGCATTCAAATTAGTGCACTACCGATTTAACGCGCAGTCACTTTAAACTTTCATGAAACGCATCGCATTATTAGGTATGCCCAATACGGGTAAATCCACCTTGTTCAATCGCATCAGTGGCGCATCGGCAAGAGTAGGTAACTGGCCGGGCATTACTGTCGATCTAATGAGTGCAAAAATTTTAATTGGCGGACACATTGCTGATCTGATTGATTTACCGGGTATTTATGACCTGCATGGCTTTTCAGATGATGAGCAAGTAGTACGCCATTTTTTAGCGAATAATGCAGTTGATTTAGTGATTGTTTTACTCAATAGCTCACAAATTGACCGCCAGCTGTCGTTGGTTTTACAAATTAAAAAACTTAATCTACCCACTGTATTAGCTCTTAATATGGCGGACGAGGCTAAGCAATCAGGCATTACGATAGACACCAATAACCTAGCCAAAGACTTGCAAATGCCTGTCATGCAAATTAGTGCAAAATATGGTGATGGGCTGCCAAAAGCAATACAAGCGGCAACCCAAATCATTAACCAGAACAATCCAGCTAGTGACCCACAACTGATTAGCAAGCTACTAGAATATGATAATAAAATTGAGCATGAAATGGAAAGCTTAATTCAACATCATGTACAAATTCCAGTGACGTTTACAGATAATGCTACTGATAAAATTGATCGAATACTATTGCATAAATGGTTTGGTTTACCGATATTTTTTGCAGCAATGTTTGTGCTTTTTCAATTTATATTTACAGCAGGCAAGCCGTTGCAAGATGGTTTAGCATGGCTCTTAGCTTTAGTTCGTAGCAGTTTATTAGAACCGTTATTCACCAGCAGCCCCGCATGGTTACATGGTTTGATGCTAGATGGCATCTACAATGGAGTAGCAACGGTGGCCGCTTTTGTACCCATTATTGTCCTGTTCTTTTTGGTGATGTCCATGGTTGAGGATAGCGGCTATTTATCGCGCGCTGCGTTTCTTATGGATGCATTAATGGCAAAAATGGGTTTAGATGGCCGAGGTTTTGTCATGATGTTAATGGGCTTTGGTTGTAATGTACCCGCATTGATGGGCACTCGCATCATGCGTTCACGCCCTATGCGATTATTGACCATGCTGGTGATTCCACTTTCATTATGCTCCGCGCGGCTACAAGTTTTCATTTTCATGATTACCGCACTATTTACTGCAAAACAAGCACCGATTATTCTATTTTCACTGTATGTGATGAGCTTTTTTACCATGTTTTTAACAGCAGTATTGTTTCAAGGTCGTTATAAAAACTCAGAGCCATTTATTTTAGAGTTACCTCCATATCGGTTTCCAACCGCCAGACAAATCATATTGCGTGGCTGGCAAGAAGTGAAACATTTCTTGATTCGCGCTAGTAAATTCATTGTAATTGGTGTGGTGCTTGTGTGGGCATTGACTAACTTTCCGAGCAATGTTCCACCAGCCAGTATTGGCACATTTGCAGGCCAAATTGGCGCATTGTTTGCCCCTTTTCTTGATCCATTGGGTATTAACAATCAGTTAGCGATTGCGCTGATATTTGGCTTTGTCGCAAAAGAAATCGTGGTAGGTGCGCTTGCAGTAATTTACGGATTACAGGGTGATGCACTCATGGCACAAATGGCCACGCAAATTGATTGGGTACAAGCTATGAGTTTTATGCTGTTTACGCTGATATACACACCTTGCTTGTCGACTATTGCCACACTTAAAAGTGAATCTAAAAGCAGTGCGTTTATGTGGCTATCTATTTTTTGGTCACTTGCTTTAGCTTGGGTAGTAAGCTTTATATTTTATCAATCAGCGCGTTGGCTAGGTTATTAAAAAAACTGGTTCGCCAGTTTTGCTAATAAAAGTTGTAATTTAAATATTAAGTCCTAAACATAAAATACACTGCACCCATGAAACAAAAGCCAGCCCATAAAAAATCTAGCTTGAGTGGCTGCTGCATATAAAATACAGCAAAGGCCACAAACACTACTAAAGCAATCACCTCCTGCAATATTTTAAGTTGCGCAAGTGACATCACAGTAAAGCCAATACGATTGGCTGGTACTTGAAACATATTCCACCAACGCAATTCACCAGCTAATTCAGGCTGCAATCATCCATGGTTTTTGACTTAAATTCTTAAGGTGCGCATACCATGCGAATGACATAAAAATATTTGCGCAAGTGAGTAGAAGTATGGTTTTTAGGATAATTGGCATATGCGTTATTTTGCTACATGATTGATAGTTGATAAAAAAACCGTAGAGAGTAGACTCTGCTTACGGTTCATATGTAAATAGAGCTCAAATTAGCAGTTTAATCAATAATTAAAGCTAATTTTAGTTAAACGACTCAAACTGCAGATTCACCAGTTTCACCAGTACGGATGCGCACCACTTGTTCTACTGAGCTCACAAAGATTTTACCATCACCAATCTTACCTGTATGCGCTGCTTTAATAATAGAATCAACCGCAGCATCTACCATATTATCGGCTACTACTAACTCCAGCTTGATTTTTGGCAGAAAATCGACAACATATTCAGCACCACGATAAAGCTCAGTATGCCCTTTTTGACGACCAAACCCTTTTACCTCTGTCACAGTTAAGCCATTTACACCAATGTTTGATAGTGATTCACGCACTTCATCTAACTTGAATGGTTTAATGATTGCTTCAATTTTTTTCATGCTGACCGAGCTCCCTAATGTGTATTGCTGAGTAATTTAATGTGTAGCCATTTGTTGATTTAAACAATAAAACAAATGTTACTTTAAGTATTAAGCAAAATCTAGCTTAACCTGACTTAAAAATATTTTTTTAGATTAAATACCGACCTTTATTTATATAATTAAAACTTTATACATAGCCGGCAGACTTTACTGTAATTGGCAAACGCCTATCTTTACCAAAGCCTTTGTGCGTAATACGCACACCTACTGGAGACTGGCGGCGCTTATATTCGTTACGGTCTATTAAGCTGATCACGCGATTAACATCATCGCGAGCGTAACCCATTTCAACGATATTGGAAAAGCTCATATCATTTTCAACATAAGCCTCCATAATGCCATCCAACAAATCATAAGGTGGCAAACTGTCTTGATCTTCTTGATCTGCGCGCAATTCGGCTGAAGGTGGCCGCGAAATAATACGCTGGGGAATCACATGTGAAAGGCTATTACGGTAATTACACAATTGATACACTAGCGTTTTTGGTACATCTTTTAATAGGGCAAAACCGCCTGCCATATCACCATATAGGGTGCAATAACCAACGGCCATTTCGCTTTTATTACCAGTTGTTAATACAATACTGCCGAATTTATTTGAAATCGCCATGAGTAGCATGCCTCTAATACGCGCTTGCAGATTTTCTTCTGTAGCATCTAATGATAAGTCACCAAAAAGCGGCGTAAGCGTTGTCAAATATTGTTCAAACAACGTTTTAATTGCAATTTCAGTATACCTAACGCCTAATAAATCTGCCATTTCACGTGCATCATTCAAACTAATATCTGCAGTAAATTCTGAGGGCATCATAACTGCATGCACATTTTCAGCCCCTAACGCATCCACTGCAATCGCTAGCGTTAACGCAGAGTCTACGCCGCCAGACAAGCCTAAGACTACGCCAGGAAAACCATTTTTATTTACATAATCTGTCAAACCAAATTTTAATGCGTTATAGACAGAGGCCTCAGTTTTCAAAAGTGGCACTATCATGCTGGGTATAGGCTGGGTCGCATTAAATTCAACAAGGGCTAGCGTGGATTCAAAAGCTGCTAGTTGCTGTGTTAGTACACCATCAGCATTTAATACGAAAGAACCTCCATCAAATACCAACTCATCTTGCCCACCTACTAAATTAGCGTAGATAACTGGTAACTGAGTTTCGTAAACGCGTTGGCGAACTACATCAACACGAGTGGATTGTTTTTCCATATGAAACGGTGAGGCATTCAAAGCAATTAATAACTCAGCACCAGCAGTTTTGGCCAACAAAGCAGGTATTGGCTCCCACACATCAGCACAAATCAATAAACCTATCTTAATACCTTCGTGCACAAAGACTAAAGCTTCATCACCTGATGTGAAATAACGCTTTTCATCAAACACACTGTGATTAGGCAAAGCATGCTTATGATAAGTAGCCACAATATTACCGCCTTGCAATACCGAAGCTGCGTTGTAACATGCCTCACCCACTTGATGCGGATGGCCAACGATTACGGTTATATTAGGCTTAATATCAGCTAAAGCTAAGCTTAACTCAGTTAATGCTACATCACATGCTTGCAAAAAATCAGAGCGGAGTAATAAATCTTCTGGGGGATAGCCACACAATGACAATTCAGGAGTAACCAATAGCGTGGCACCTAGGTTTTTCGCCTGAATAGCACTAGCGATAATTTTTTGTGCATTTCCTTGAATGTCGCCCACGAAGCAATTAATTTGAGCAATTGCGGCTATCATTGTTCTATCTTATTAAATGAGAGGTTATTGAAAGTACAGTGTTCAATATGAGCCACCAGCCGCTTTAATAAGTTGCACTATTTCTGCCCGCTGCCCCTTTAGAGCGTATACCAAAGCGGTTAGGCCATATTGATCTTTGGTCTTCACATTTGCTTTATTTTGCAACAATAAACTGACCATATCGGTTTTACCATTATTAACGGCAATATGCAGTAGTGGCGTGTCTTCGGAGTCTAAGTTATTTACATCAGCTCCAGCGGCTATAAGTATTTTTGCAGATTCTAATTGGGACTTTTTAACTGCCCACGTGAGTGCAGTCCATTTTGACATGTCTTTTTGATTGACGGCGCCAGCTTTATTAGCCAACACCTCAACCACTGGCGCATGCCCTTCTCCCGCCGCTATCATTAACGCGGTTCGGCCAAAGCTGTCCTGCGCAAATACATTAGCTTTATTATCCAATAGTGTATTTACAGTCGCTATATCGCCACTCTTCGCGGCATACATCAATACAGTTTTTGCATCATCACTTTTAGTATTTACATCAACTCCATGTTTTACTAAAAGATCAACGGTTTGCGAAAAACCAGAAACAGCTGCTATGCCAAACGCACTCCAGCCGCTAGCATCGCGCACTTTAGGGTCAGCACCTTTTTCTAACAATACTTTTACCGTGGCGATATTATTTTTCTTAGCCGCAAACATTAAGGGCGTCCAACCACCATTATCTTTAGCATTAACATCTGCCCCTTTATTGACTAATGCAGCGGCAACGTCCGCTTTATCTTTTCGCGCGGCATACATTAGTGCAGTAATACCATCTTCATCTTTAGCGTTGGGATTAGCACCACTTGATAAAATTGCATTAACACCAGCCAAATCACCTTTAGAGGCAGCGGTCAGCAGATATGACACATCCTCTGCAGCAAAGACTAGTGACGTCAGTAAGAGGGTTGTGGTTAACAAGCTCAATAAAAGTGTTGTTAAAAAACGTTTGAATGAAATAGTCATAACTCTTTTGTTTGCATATTTTTAACCGTTATTTTGGTGACATTAATCTTGGTTGAATCATTTCTTATTCTGAATCGCAGCTAATACCGCTTCACCCAAACCTGCAGGTGAACTAGCAACCACCGCACCAGCCAATTCTAAGGCACGAATTTTATCTGACGCTTTACCACTACCACCAGAAATAATCGCCCCTGCATGCCCCATACGTTTACCTGCTGGCGCTGTTTGTCCTGCTATGTAAGCAGCCACTGGTTTAGTCACGTTACTTTTTATAAATTCAGCGGCAGCTTCTTCATCAGAACCACCAATTTCACCTACCATAATAATAGCCTCAGTTTCATCGTCAGCCTCAAACATTTGTAAGCATTCGATAAAATTAAGCCCTTTGATCGGATCACCACCTATGCCTACACAGGTAGTCTGACCTAATTTAAGCGCAGTAGTTTGGTGCACGGCCTCATATGTCAATGTTCCGGAGCGAGAAACGATACCAACCTTACCACGCATATGAATACTGCCTGGCATGATGCCAATTTTGCATTCATCAGGGGTAATGACACCTGGGCAATTCGGGCCAATAAATTTCACGTTGTATGAATTTAGTACATGCTTCACATTAAGCATATCTAATACCGGAATGCCTTCAGTGATACAAATAATCAGTTCAATACCTGCATCACATGCCTCTAAAATAGAGTCAGCCGCAAACGCAGGCGGCACATAAATAACACTAGCATTTGCGCAGGTTGCTCGAACGGCATCGCGCATGGTGTTAAATACTGGCAGACCTAAATGAACCATACCGCCTTTGCCAGGCGTTACGCCACCTACCATTTTTGTGCCATAAGCTAAAGCTTGCTCAGAATGAAATGTACCTTGTTTACCAGTAAAGCCTTGGCAAAGCACTTTGGTATTTTTATCGACTAATATACTCACGCTACTACTTTCACAGACTGGACTGCCTGTTTCGCAGCATCGGTTAGACCATCAGCTGAAATGATATTAAGTCCACTTGTTCGCAGCATTTCTTTACCTAAATCCACATTAGTACCTTCTAAACGTACGATGACTGGAATTTGCATACCGACTTCTTTAACTGCAGTGATAATGCCTTCTGCAATGATGTCGCAACGCATAATGCCACCAAATATATTGACTAAAATTGCCTTCACATTACTGTCAGCCATAATAATTTTGAATGCTTTAGCCACAGTCTCCGCAGTTGCGCCGCCGCCTACATCCAAAAAGTTGGCTGGTGCACCACCGTGTAATTTAATTAAATCCATGGTCGCCATCGCAAGCCCTGCTCCGTTCACCATACAGCCTATATTGCCATTTAGGGCAATGTAGTTAATACCAGCATGATGTGCCACTGCTTCTTTACTATCTTCTTGCGACCAATCACGTTGTTCAGCAAGTGCTTTTTGGCGATACAAAGCATTGTCATCAATACTCATTTTGCAATCTAATGCAAAGAGCTTACCTGTTGAAGTCACTACCAACGGGTTGATTTCTAGTAAAGCCAAATCATTCTCTTTAAATAAACGATATAAGCCTTTTAAAATCTTGGTAAAAGCACCGATTTGCTCACCAACTAAGTCCAATTTAAATGCCAAATTACGTGCTTGATAATCCACCAAACCACTTAATGGATCACAAATTTCTTGTATAATTTTTTCAGGGCTATTTTGTGCAATTTCCTCAATATCCATGCCGCCTGCGCTTGAAGCCACCACCACCAAACGCTCTAAGCTTCGATCTACTAACATCGATAGATAAAGCTCACGTGCAATAGGTAATGTTTCTTCTATGAGCACTTGATTAACAGGCTGACCATCAGGGGCATTCTGATAAGTTATTAGTGTTTTGCCTAACAACTCACTCGCTATTTTTTGTGCTTCACTAGCAGATTTTACTACTTTAACACCGCCAGCTTTTCCGCGGCCACCCGCATGCACTTGTGCTTTTACTACCCATGCATCACTGGTAATTTCTGAAGTCACTGCAATACTTTCTGTAGCAACTGCGATAACCTGCCCACGTGGTACAGGAATGCCATACTTTTGCAGCATGGTTTTAGCTTGATATTCGTGCAAATTCATAAAAATATTATTTTAAATAAAGTAATATGTATTTTCGCGCAAATTGAGTAAATGCGCTAGCACTGGCTTGATATTCTGTTTGATTAACATCATTAGCATGCTGAATAAGTGACCAAGTGTATAATTACTATTTTAATAAAACCTTTAAATATATGCGCTTGGTAATTCAAGGCTCTGCTATCACTTATTCACACTTAGCACATATTCATCAGCTATGTGGCACTAGCGTTCAATTTGTGCAAACAGACCAACATACTTATTACTTAGCCAACCAAGCTTTTGCACTTCCAGTTATTCAACAATTTTGCTCAGACCAATTGATTGATTGCGCTTATGTACAAGATACGCAAATTTTAAAAAATTTCGGATTGTGTGTAATGGATATGGATTCGACCTTAATTTCGATTGAATGTATTGATGAAATTGCCGATATGATGTCGATAAAACCAAAAATCGCTGCGATTACTGAGCGTGCTATGTTGGGTGAGCTTGATTTTGCACAGAGTTTACGCGAGCGTGTAGCTTTGCTTAATGGCCTAAAAGAGTCAGATTTAATGCGAGTACTGAAGGAAAGATTACAAGTTAACCCTGGTGCTATTCAATGGATCGCAGCTTGTAAAATGAATAACATTACAACATTGCTGGTTTCAGGTGGATTTACCTTCTTTGCCGATCAGGTAAAGGCAATGTTAGGTCTCGACTACGCAGTTTCTAATACCTTAGAAATTATTGACGGAAAACTCACAGGTAATGTCTTAGGCAGTATCGTTGATGCACAAACCAAAGCAAATGAGCTCACAAAATTACGTGATAAATTAGGGTTGACCTCTGCACAAACAATTGCAATAGGTGATGGTGCTAATGATTTGAAAATGATGGCAGTTGCGGGCGTAAGTATTGCGTTCCATGCAAAACCTATTGTGCAACAACAAGCCACTTATGCGCTTAATTATGTGGGGCTAGAAGGAGCCATCGGCTTGCTATCTATGTAGGCATTGCGGTTAAGTTTGCATTAAATTCAATAGTTCGGCCTCAGTGAATCCTGCTTTACGTCTGGCTTCCAGATTAAATAGTCCACGCAACTTAGGCGCTGCATATTTTTGGCATAGCTGTTCAAATGTAATTAGTGGTGCTAAATCACTTTGGTCACACAACCAATTAAACAAATAATTTCCAATCGCTACATGGCCAATTTCATCTTGTAAAATAATGTCTAGTATTGCAGCGGATTCAGCATCTCCCGCCTGCGCAACCTTATTGCGTAATTGAGGGTTAGCATCTAAGCCACGTGCTTCCATTGTCCGTGGCACCAGTGCCATACGAGCCAACACATTGTCTTTAGTTCTATCTAATATTTCCCATAGACTGTTATGCCCTGCAAAATCGCCATATTGGTAACCAAAAGTGGCTAAGTGATTGTTGAGCAACATGAAATGATAAGCTTCTTCTGCGGCCACTTCAAGCCAATCTAAGTAATAAGATTCAGGCATATCGCTAAATCGCCATATAGCATCTAGCGCTAGATTAATGGCGTTAAACTTGATATGTGCAAGTGCATGCACTAAAGCTGCACGCCCTTCTAACGTTTTCATACTACGTTTTTTTACAGTTAAGGGTGATACTTACTCTGGTTTACTTGGAATGCCCGGCAAAGTTTGTGTACTGAATAAATGGACATTAGTATCGACAATACATGTCGTAGGGGATACATTTCTATGATGACCTAAGGCTATAACAGTATCCGCTTTTTCAATTGCATTCGTTCGGCATAGCAATGCTAATGCAGATTGCCTTAACTCAAGTTTTGTTTGCATACGTTTCATTAAGATAGTTTTATTAATGTTCGATTCAAAATAATAAAAGCCATAAAATGGCTTTTATTGACTTAAATCTAAGTAATATTAGTTACTTCATTGAAATTGTAATTACTTAATATGAGTAGTTACTTAATTGATATAAAGTCCAGTTCACCTGCTTTCATATCTGGCACCATTAAAGTTTTACCATCATTTGATAAAGCAATATCAGCAGGAGCTTTATAACCATCTTTAATCAGTTTCGCTTTACCTTTAACCACTTGATAAACTTTACCATTTTTCCAGTCGCTAATCATTACTTGGCCAGACTTAGTTTTTACTAAACCATCACCACCACCAAAACCTTCAGCAAGTTTTGTTGTGGCCCCTGAAGCAATATTGACACGATATAAAATTCCCGATTCAAAGTCAATTTCAAGCAAGTGATTAGAATCTTCAACCACTAAGCCATTGGGGGCAAGAATATCAGGATTTTTACTATCTACAATGATGCTGATATTGCCATTTTTAGTAATTTTAAAAATTTGGCCGCCAGATTTTAAATTGCCGCTATCACTCACATATAAATTACCAAGCTTATCTGCCACTAAATCATTGAGAAAAACTGGTGTGCTAGGAAAAGCCATTTGCGCACCATACACTTGCCATGTGCCATCTTTATTGACTTCAAGTACACGCACTTTATCCGCGACATAAAGTTTATCACCTATGATGGCCAAGCCTTTCGGGTCATCCATACCAGTGGCAAATACAGTGACATTACCTTGTGCATCAATTTTACTAATTTGACCATCCCCATCTTTATCAAATTCGTTGATTTCAGATACATACAAATTACCATCTTTAGTTTGTATCACTGACTCTGGAGTTTTTAAACCTGCGATTTTCTTCATCATTGAGTGACTGGTTTTTATATGATCAGCAAAACTGACATTCATTGCCCCTATATTCAAACTAGCTAATATAACCGTACT
>JAYTHN010000178.1:0-1369 GCA_043732505.1 Methylotenera sp. | reverse complement strand
AAGGAATATTGACACGACGACCATTCACTAAAATGCTGTTGTGACGTACAATTTGACGCGCTTCTGTACGTGAACCACCAAGGCCCATACGATACGTAACGTTATCTAAACGACACTCTAAAAGCTGTAACAAGTTTTCACCGGTAATACCTTTTTGACGATCAGCTTCAGCATAGTAGCTACGGAATTGTGCTTCTAGTACGCCGTAAGTACGACGTACTTTTTGTTTTTCACGTAGTTGAACACCATAGTCTGATAGACGTTGGTTACGACGCTGACCATGCTGACCAGGTGGAAAGTTACGTTTTTCAATTGCACATTTGTCAGTGAAACATTTTTCAGCTTTTAAAAAAAGCTTTTCGCCCTCACGACGACACTGACGACATTTTGGGTCTAAATTTCTAGCCAAGTGATTCTCCTGTTATCTCTACTAAAGCAAGCGTATAGCTCAACTTAAATGCGGCGTTTTTTAGGTGGACGGCAGCCATTGTGTGGTACTGGCGTCACATCGGTAATGCTGGTGATTTTAAAACCAGCTGCATTAAGTGCGCGCACAGCAGATTCACGACCTGGACCTGGACCTTTAATACGCACTTCTAAATTCTTAACACCGTTTTCTTGTGCTGATTTACCAGCAACTTCAGCCGCTACCTGCGCTGCAAATGGTGTACTTTTACGTGAGCCTTTGAAACCTTGACCCCCTGAAGTTGCCCATGATAGCGTATTACCTTGACGGTCTGTAATGGTGATTATGGTATTGTTAAAAGAGGCATGTACGTGAGCAATGCCCTCAGCAATATTCTTTTTAACTTTCTTTCTTACTCGTACATTAGCTTTTGCCATATTGCACTATCCTTACTAATAAATTTAACATAAATTTGTGAGCGTAGAGATTTAAAATCAAATCTCTAAATTAAGGCGACTTAATATTATTTAGCTTGTTTAATTGCTTTAACTGGACCCTTGCGAGTACGAGCATTCGTTTTAGTGCGTTGACCACGAACAGGCAGGCCACGGCGATGACGCACACCACGGTAACAACCTAAGTCCATTAGACGCTTAATGTTCATTGAAACTTCACGGCGTAAGTCACCTTCAACTTTGAATTTCGCAACTTCGTCACGTAATTTTTCAACGTCAGCGTCATTTAGGTCTTTAATTTTTGCTGCTGCTAGTACACCAGCTGCAACACAAATTTTTTGTGCTGTATTACGACCAATACCAAAAATTGCAGTTAATGCAATTTCAGTGTGTTTATTATTTGGGATGTTTACCCCTGCAATACGTGCCATACCCTACTCCAAATTTAGGCTTACCTAATAATCCATTGCTTCAAAAAAACCAAAGATTTTTAACAGTTAATCTAAAT